>CAZPER010000008.1:0-69214 GCA_964585655.1 uncultured Gemmatimonadaceae bacterium
GTGCGGGGGGCCCTCGCCGACGGGCCCGACCAGGCCGTCACGGCCGGGCCGGCAGGGGCGGCGGGCGGGATCGTCCGGGGCGAGGGCGGCCGGGTGACGGTGGACGCGAGCCTCGGGGGACGGCTGGCGGCGCGGGAGCTCGAGGCGCGCATCGTCATCCTCAAGTTGCTCGAGGAACAGGGATGAGCGCGGGACTGGAGGCGTTCACCGTCCGGGCCGCGGGCCTCGCCGGCCGGCTCCTCACCCCGGAGGGCCGGCACCGGATCCTCGGCGCCCCCGATCTCCCCGGCCTGGCGCGCGAACTCAGCGCCGCCGGCTACCCCTCGGCCGAAGCCCGGCCCGATGCCCCCTCGCTGGAGCTGGCGGTGCGCCGGGGCGCGAGCGCGCGGTTGCGGCAACTCGCCCACTGGGATCCGGCGGGACGCCTGGGGCCGCTGCTCTTTGCCGATGAGGACCGTCGCTCCCTCCGCGCGGTACTGCGCGGCGCGGTCGCGAACCTCTCCCCCGAGGCGCGGCTGGCCGGCACGCTGCCGACGCCCCGGCTGCCGGAACGGGCACTCACCGAACTGGCGCGCCAGCCCTCGGTGGCCGCGATCGCGGCGCTGCTCGCGGTCTGGCGCTCCCCCTACGCCGAGCCGCTGGCCGCCGCGCTCGATGACAAGCCGGACCTGCTGGAGCTGGAGGTCGCGCTGGGGCGGCGGATCGCCGCCGACCAGCTCCGGGCCGCCGGCCGCGATGCCGGCTGGCGGGACTTCGTGCGGGAATCGATCGACCTCGACAACCTGCGCACCGCGCTGATCCTCGCCGGGCGCGGGGACGAGATCGATCCTGCCCACCTCTTCATCCCGGGCGGCGTGGTGCTGACCGCGGAGCGCTTCGCGAGCATCGCGCGGACGCCGGACGCCGCCGCGGGGTACCGGCTCGCGGCGTCGGCCTGGGCAGGCACCGCGCTGGCGGCGCCGGTGGATCGGGGTCACATCGCCCCGCTGGCCCTGGAGCCGGAACTTGAGGACCTGCGCCGCCGCGCCTGGCGCCGGCGGGCCCGCGGCGAGCCGCTCGGCGCCGCGCCGGTGGTGTACTACCTCCTCCGCCTCCGGACCGAGGTGCGGCTGCTCCAACGCGTCGTCTGGGGCCTGGCCCTGGGCGCCCCACCGGCCCGCCGCCGCGACACGGAGGACGAGTCGTGAGCTACACCGTGCGCGTGATCTGTCGCCCCGCGGTGGCGGCCGGCTTCACCCTGGCGGGGCTCCGTCCGGTGGAGGTCGAGACCCCCGGCCAGGCGCAGAACCGGGTGCTGGATCTCGCCGCCGACCCGGCGACCGGCGTGCTGCTGGTGGAGGACATCCTGCACGATCAGCTCCCGCTCGAACTCCGCCGCGAGCTCGCCCGTCGGGCGCTCCCGCTGGTGGTGCCCTTCCCCGGCCCCCACTGGCGCGCCGCGGAAGAGGGCGTGGATCGCTATATCGCCGAACTGCTCCGCCAGGCCATCGGTTACCGGGTACGGCTCACATGACCACGGCTCCCGCCACGATCCGCCGCATCACCGGCACGCTGGTGGAGGCCGGGCCGCTCCCCTCCGCCGGGCTGTACGAACTGGCGCTGGTCGGCGAGCACCGCCTCCTGGGCGAGGTCATCCGGGTCCAGGGGCCCATCGCCACCCTGCAGGTCTACGAGGACACCAACGGCCTCGCCGCCGGCGAGCCGGTGATCTCCTCCGGCCGGCCGCTCGAGATCGAACTCGGCCCCGGGCTGCTCGGCGCCATCCTCGACGGCCTCGGCCGCCCGCTGCCGGAACTCGCCCGCACCCTGGGGGACTTCCTGGTGGCCGGCGGGGAGACCACCACCCTCGACCAGGCACGGCGCTGGCACTTCGAGCCGGGGGTGGTCCCCGGGCAGGTGGTGGGGCCCGGCGATGTGTTAGGCACCGTGGAGGAGCGGCCGGGATGGCAGCACCGCATCCTGGTCCCGCCGGGCCGGGGCGGCACCGTCCGTGAGGCGGTCGCCGGCGATTACACCGTGCGGGAGCCGGTGGTGCGCCTCGCCGATGGCGGCACACTCGAATTGTCCCACCGGTGGCGGGTGCGGGCGCCGCGGCCCATCGCCCTGCGCCTCCCGGATGACCGGCCGTTCCTTACCGGGCAGCGGATCTTCGACTTCCTCTTCCCGGTTGCGGAGGGTGGCACCGTCGCGGTGCCCGGCGGCTTCGGCACCGGCAAGACGGTGATCGAGCAGTCGCTGGCCAAGTGGGCCGATGCCGACATCATCGTCTACATCGGCTGCGGCGAGCGGGGCAACGAGATGGCGGAGGTGCTGAACGAGTTCCCCGCCCTCACCGACCCGCGCACCGGGCGCTCCCTGATGGACCGCACCATCATGGTGGTCAACACCTCCAACATGCCGGTCGCGGCGCGCGAGGCGTCGGTCTACCTCGGGATCACCCTGGCCGAGTACTACCGGGACCAGGGGTACCGGGTGGCGCTGATGGCGGACAGCCTCTCCCGCTGGGCCGAGGCGCTCCGGGAGATCAGCGCCCGCCTCTCCGAGATGCCCGGGGAGGAGGGCTACCCCACCTACCTCGCCAGCCGGCTGGGCACCTTCTACGAGCGCGCCGGGCGGGTGCGCTGCCTGGGCGCGCCGGAACGGGAAGGGGCGCTCACCCTGATCACCGCGATCTCTCCTCCGGGTGGGGACTTCTCCGAACCGGTCACCCAGGCCTGCCTGCGGGTGGCGGGCGCGGTCTGGGCCCTCGATCCCTCGCTGGCGCACCAGCGCCAGTTCCCGGCGGTGGACTGGGAGACCAGTTACTCCGAGTACCTCACCCGGACGCTGCCCTGGTTTGAGCAGGAGGCCGGCGCCGGCTGGGGGGAGGCGCGCCGGCGACTGCTGGAACTGCTGCAGCGGGGCCGCGAGCTCAAGGAAATCGCGGCGCTGGTGGGGCCCGACGCGCTGCAGGATGAGGACCGCCTGATCCTCGACTCCGCCCGGCTGCTCCGCGAACTGGTGCTGGCCCAGAGCGCGTACAGCCCGACCGACGCATCCTCCCCGGTGGGCAAGACCCTCGCGCTGGCGCGGCTGGCGCTGGCGCTCCACGACGCCGCCCGCACGGCGCTTGGCGCCGGACGGGTGTTCGAGCGGCTGGACTTCGCGCCGGCGCGGCGGGCGCTGAGCGCGCTCCGGGAAGCCGGCGCCGATGCCTGGCCCGCCGCGGTGCCAGGCGTGGAGGCGGCGGTGGCCCTCATGGCGCGAGGGGAGGCGGTCCGATGAGTACCCTGGCCCGGAGTTATCAGGGCGCCGCCGGCGCCGCCGGCCCGCTGCTCTTCCTGGAGCGCACGGCGCGGGTGGCGCTGGGCGAGTGGGTCACCATCCGGCTCCCCGGCGCCGCGGACCGCCGCGGCCAGGTGATCGACGCCGGCGAGACCATGACCGTGGTGCAGGTGCTGGACGACACGCTTGGCCTCGCGCCCGGCGAAGCGACCGTGACGCTCACCGGCGAGGTGGCGAACGCGGTGGTGGGGCGGGAGCTGATCGGGCGGTCACTCTCGGGGGCGGGCCGGCCGCTGGATGGCCTCCCAGCGCCGGTCGGCGAGGCGCTCCGCCCCATCAACGGCGCCCCGATGAACCCCGCCCGGCGAGTGCGGCCCAGCGAGTTCATCGAGACCGGGGTGAGCGCCATCGATGGGCTCAACACCCTGGTGCGGGGCCAGAAGCTCCCGGTCTTCTCCGGCCCGGGCCTCCCCGGCCTGGAGCTGGCCGCGTCCATCGTGGAGCAGGCCCGCGCACCGCGCGGGGAACCGTTCGCGGTGGTCTTCGCCGGCATCGGCATCACGGCGCGGGAGACCCAGGGCTTCCTGGAGCGCTTCGCCAAGAGCGGCGCCCTGAGCCGCACCGTGCTCTTCCTCAACCAGGCCAGCGATCCGACCATCGAGCGGATTCTCGCGCCCCGCATGGCGCTGGCCGCGGCCGAGTTCCTCGCCTTCGATGCCGGGCTCCATGTCCTGGTGGTCATGGCGGACATCACCCACTACTGCGACGCGCTGCGGGAAATCGCGACGGCGCGGCAGGAGATCCCCGGCCGCCGCGGCTACCCCGGCTACATGTACACCGACCTGGCCACGATCTTCGAGCGCGCCGGGCTGCTCATGGGCCGCCCCGGCTCGGTCACCCAGCTCCCGATCCTCACGATGCCGGACGACGACATCACCCACCCGATCCCCGACCTCACCGGCTACATCACGGAGGGGCAAATCGTGCTGTCCCGCGAGCTGCACCGGAAGGGGATCTTCCCGCCGGTGGATGTGCTGCCGTCGCTGTCACGGCTGATGAACGCGGGGATCGGGAAGGGGCGCACCGTGCCGGAGCACCGGCAGTGGGCCGACCAGCTCTACGCCCTCTACGCCCAGGGGCGCGAGGCACGGCTCATGGCCGCCATCGTCGGCGAGGCGGGGCTCGGCGCCCAGGACCGGCGCGCCCTCGAGCTGGCCGACCGGTTCGAGCGGGAGTTCATCGGCCAGCGCGAAGGCGGGCGGCGCCTGCCGGAGACTTTCGCTGCCGGCTGGCGGCTGCTGGAGTCGCTCCCGCGCGAGGACCTGACGCGCCTGAGCGACGCGGTGTGGGAGGCACGCCCAACCGCCGAGCCGCCGGGCAGCCCAGCCGCCGGGCCGTCCAGATGAGCGGCCCCGCGACCCGCCTGGAACTGCTCCGGGCCCGCCGCCAGCTCGACCGCATGGCGAAGGGCACATCCCTTCTCCGCCGGAAGCGCGAGGCGCTTGTGGGCGAGCTGTTCCATCTGGCTCGGCCGGCGGCGTCCGCGCGCGCCGCGATCTCCGCCGAGGCGCGGGACGCCTACGACGCGCTGCTGGAGGCGTCGGCGGCGGACGGCCAGGCGGCCCTCCGCCCCTGGGGCTGGCCGGAACGGGACCTCCGGGTGGAGATCCGACCATTGTCCGTCTGGGGCATCCCCGCCTCGACCATCCTCGACCGGCCGCCGCTGCTCCGGACCATGGCCAACCGCGAGGCCCCGCCTCCCGCCACGGGCCCGGCAACGGTGCAGGCCGCGGATCACTTCGAGCGGCTGGTGGATCAGCTGGTCGGCTCGGCGCCGCGGGAGATGCTGCTGCAGCGGCTGGGACAGGCGCTGGCCCGCACCACGCGCCAGGTCAACATGCTGGAACAGCGGCTCACGCCGGCGCTCGAGCTGCGGCTCGCGGAAGTGCGGCGGCGGCTGGAGGAGCGGGAGCGGGAGGAGAAGACGCGATTGTTGCGGGTGAAGGTCAGGCG
The DNA here is from genome assembly GCA_964585655.1 of uncultured Gemmatimonadaceae bacterium. Lineage (GTDB taxonomy): Bacteria > Gemmatimonadota > Gemmatimonadetes > Gemmatimonadales > GWC2-71-9 > JADJOM01. The sequence goes on from CAZPER010000008.1 coordinate 5,278, forward strand.
GTAGGGCGCAGAATGGTGAACGGAGAACGGGGAACGGGAGGACGGGGGCGCGGCGTCCCGTTCCCCGTTCCCCGTTCCCCGTTCCCCGCAGTTAGTACACCCGCACCATCTTCGCCACGCTCGGCACCCCGTTGGTCCCGATCAGGAACAGCATGTAGGGCCCGGGGGGCAGCCGGTTGGCGGTGGCGGGGATCTTGACCGTGACCGAGGTCCCGCCGCGCGTCACCTGCATCCGGCCGAAGTGCTGCCCCATGTCGAAGGAGTGGGTATTGCTGGAGAGCCGCACCAGCGTGGCGAATCCCACCCCCGTCGGCGACGGCGTCCCGATCACCACCGACTGGCCGTAGCGCACCGTGGCGGGCGCGCTGCTGATCACCGGCCGCGGCCCCTGGAACAGGTACGGCGGCGAGAAGACCTCGGCGTTGATCTCATTGGGCAGGCCGGCGCCGTCGCCGCTTCCGGTGTGCAGCAGCCGGCCGTCGGGCAGCAGCACGGTGGTGTTGTGATAGCCGCGCGGGACTGACGCCGACGCCCAGACCGTCCAGGTCTCGGTGGAGGGGTCCCAGACCTCCACGTGCCGCTGGGGCGAGCCGAGGTTGGTGAAGCCGGAGGAGCTGGTGCCGCCGGTCACGGCTACCTTGCCGTCGGGCAGCAGCGTCGCGCTGATCTGGCGCCGCGGTACCGACATCGGGGTGGTGAGCCGCCACTGGGGCGAGGCGGCGTTCAGGTCGATCACCTCCGCCGTGGCGGTGGGGGGATCGCCGCCGCCCATGTAGAGGATCTTGCCGGACTGGTACATCACCGCAGAACCGTAGTCGCGTCCCCCCACCACCCGGTTGGCCACGAAGGTCCAGGATCCGGTGCCGGCGGTGTTGAGGTAGCTGGTGCCCTGCATCTCGCCGGCGTAGAAGATCCGGCCGTTGGGCGCAAGGAAGGTGCGGGGGTAGTAGGGCAGCCAGGCGGAAGCGCTGGTCAGCCGGCGCCAGGTGCCGCTGGCGGCCTGGTACACCTCGGGGATCAGCACCGTGGAGCCGTTCTGGTCGGTCCCCCCGAGCGCCACCGCGTCGCCGTTGGCGAGGGTGGTGATGGTGGGATACCAGCGCCCGAGCGCCATCGGCTGCTTCACCGTCCAGGTGTTGTTGTTGAAGTTGAAGATGTTGGTATTGGGGAGGCCCAGCCCGTCCAGGATATGGCCGCCGGCCACCAACAGCCCGCCATTCGAGAGGAAGGTGGACCCGGCGCAGAACAGCAGCGAGGGCGAGGCGAAGGGGGTGAAGCTCCCGGTGGCCGGATCCCAGACCTGCGGTGTGCCGCCATTCAGCCGCCCGAAGCTCAGGACCTTGCCGTTCGGCAGGAGGCTCAGGTGCACTCCGACGTTCACCCAGGGGAACGGCGCGCTCCACGCGCCCATCGTGGCGTTGTCCGCCGAGCCCCCGCCGCCTAACAGGGGGTTGTTGTCGAGGGATGGGCCCGACTCCGCCGCCTCCACCTCCGGGGCCTGGGTATCGCTGAAGTCGGAACAGCCGAGGAAACCGGCGACGGCGAGCAGCCAGACCAGACGTGCGGACCGGGAGCGCATGGCTCACCCTCCACGTGGGCGGATTGGCAGGAGCGGCGACTGGGGCAAGGGGAGTGCGGAGCCGGGTAATGCAGGAGCCGGGCCGGGCGCCGGGGATTGGGGGGGCGCGCCGAAGTGCTTTGCTGACAAGGGACTGGGCGGTGCTTGGACGGGAACGGCCCGCCCGTCCGGGGCCGGCCGTTGTCGCGCCGGCGCAACGCCCGGGGAGCATCTTGGGGGGAACCGGCGATGGGCCCTGCAGGATTTGAACCTGCGTCCCTCGGATTATGAGTCCGGTGCTCTAACCGGCTGAGCTAAGGGCCCGGTGCTTCTGCCTCCGCTGCCCGCGGCAAGATGGATCTACTGCGCCGGCCACGCCAGTCGCTCGCGGCCGCCCCCCGACCCGCATCGTCAGAGCGGGGCTGTCCAAACTTTCCGCCCGAATCGCCGCGACGCGGGTGAATCCGGACATATTCCCCGGCCGTAGTCCGCCGAGCGTGCCGCGCCGGCCGCGGGGCGCCACTCCTCCAGTGTGAGGCACCAACCATGAACGGGAAGCGGCTCCTGGGCATCCTGCTGGCGATCACCCTCGGAGGCGGCGGGGTCCTCGCCGGCTACGGCATCGGCAAGATGCTCAAGCAGTCCCCGGGCGGCGACATCACCCCGGGCTCGATCGGGCTGATGCTGGGGTCGGTCCTCCTCCTGACCATACTCGCGGTCGCCCTGCACGAGGCCGGCCACATCGTCGGGGGCCGGTTCGCGGGGTTCCGCTTCATGCTCTACATCGTCGGACCGCTGCGCGTGGCCCGTGAGGCTGACGGGATCCGGGTGGGCCTGAACCGTTCGCTCAACATGGGTGGCGGCCTCGCGCTCATGCTCCCCCCCGATGGTATCGCTTCCCCGGGCGCGCTGGCCCGGTTCATCGCGGGCGGCCCCATCGCCAGCGTGCTGGCCACCCTCCTGTTCGGCGCCGCCGCCGCGCTCGCCGGCCCCGGGACCGACCTGCGCATGTTCCTCGTGATCGGGCTGGCCACCAACGCCGGCATCTCGCTCGGCTCGCTGCTGCCCACCCGTGTCGGTGGCTTTGATAGCGACGGGCGCCAGCTGCTGGACCTCCGCGTCGGTGGGCACGAAGGGGAGCTTCGGCTGCTCGGGCGCGCCCTGACCACCGATTCGCTGTTCGGCACCCGACCGCGGGACTGGCACCGCGCCCGGCTCGCCCGGCTGCAGGAAGTCGCCGCGGGGCGAACGGGGCCGCATGCCCTCCTCGCCTTCCTGCTTGCCTACTACCACCACCTGGACCGGGGAGAGACGGAACTCGCCACGACGGCCCTGGCCCGCGCGCAGGCCGCCTATCCCGACGCGCCCGCCGTCCTCCAGACGAGCCTGACGCTGGAGGCGGCCTACCTGGCCGCGGCGGCGGGAGACGCCGCGACCGCCCGCGCCCACCTGGCCTCAACCCATCAGCGGGCGCACTACGTGGAGCGGCACTCGATGGCGCGGGTGGAGGCGGCACTGCTCCACCTGGAAGGCCGCTACGCCGACGCCGCCCGCCGCGCGCGGGAAGGGCTGTCCGTGATCGGTCGCGCGCTGGATCGAGGGGGAGCGGTCGCGGAACGGGAATGGCTGGAGCGGGTGGCGGCGGAGGCGGAACGGGCCGGCGGCGCCCCGATGCAGCCAGCCGTCTGACCAGAGGCGGCTAGGCGCCCGGCGCTTCCTGGCTGTAGGCCAGCACCCGCTCGTAGAGCGCCAGGTGCCGCTCGGCCATCAGCCGCCGGGTGAAGAACTTCTCCACCCGCGCCCGGCCGGCCTCGCCCATCTTCTCCCGCAGGAACGGATCCCGCGCCAGCGTGTCCAGCGCCTCCGCCAGCGAGCGCACGTCGTGCACCGGTACCTCGAGCCCCGTCTCGCCCGGCTGGTTCACCTCCCGGACGCCGGTCGGCACCGCGGTGGTGATCACCGGCCGCCCCGCCGCCATCGCCTCCAGCACCACCAGGCCGAACATCTCGTCGATCGTCACCGAGGGGAGCACCAGGAAGTCCGCCTCCGCCATCCGGCGCGGCAGGTCCTCGTCCGGGTACTCGCCGTAAAAGCGCACCCGGTCCGCGAGCGCCAGCGCCTGGGTGAGGGTCTTGAGCCGGGGACCATCCGGGCCGGTCCCGACGATGTCGAGCCGGAGATCCGGCACCCGCTCCAGCGCCCGGAGCAGGACGTCGAGCCCCTTGAACTTGACCAGCCGGCCGATGAACAGTGCCCGCGGCTGGGCGTCGAGCGGCCGCCGCGCCACGTCGGCCCACCGTTCCTCGTCGATCCCGAAGGGAATGACCTCGATCTTGTTTTCGAAGCCGTCCAGCTCCTCCGACAGCGCCAGGTGCGCCCGGCTCGGCACCACGATCGCCGCTGCGCGGCGCAGCACCGCCCGCGCCATGAACTTGCTGCCGGGGCGCTTGCCGTCCTGGTGCTGGGTGACGACCAGCGGGGTGCGGCGGCTGCGGAGCAGGCTGGCGAAGTCGGCGAGCGGATGGGGGTGATGCAGATGGATGATGTCGGCCCGGCGCCGCGCCGCGGTGAGGTAGCCGGGCGCGATTTCCTCGGAGCCGAGGGCCCCGAAGGAGAAGACCCGGGTGACCGTCGAGCGCTGCCGCCCCCCGACCCGCCCCCCGACCCTGCTCTCCACCGCCACCACCGATACCTCGTGCCCCAGGGCCGCCGCGCCTTCCGCGAGGTCCTGGACCACGCGCTCCATGCCTCCGGAGCGGGGCCAGTAGTACTTGGCGAGGTGCAGGATGCGCATAAGGCTGGCCCGCAACTTGGGTGGCCCGGGGAGATGTGTCAACGGAACGCGGCGGGTATATTCCCCCCTCGCATGATCGCCCTCTGTTACGGCACGCGACCCCAAGTCATCAAGGCCAGCGTCCTGCGCCGCGCGCTCGCCCGGCTCGGGCCGGTGCATGCCGTGGACACCGGCCAGCACTACGATCACGCCCTTAACGCCCTGCTGTACGAACAGCTCGGCGTCGCCGCGCCGGACCGCTTCCTGGAAGTGGGCTCCGGCAGCCACGCCGAACAGACCGCCCTCATCCTCACCCGCACCGAGACCGCGCTGGCCGAGGTGTCGCCCGCCGTGGTCGTGGTCATCGGCGACACCAACTCCACCCTCGGCGTGGCGCTGGCCGCCGCCAAGCGGCGCATCCCCGTGGTGCACGTGGAGGCGGGCCTCCGGGCCGCGGACCGGATGATGGCCGAGGAGCTCAATCGCCGAGCGGTGGACGCGATCGCGGCGCTGCTCTGCACCCCCTGCGCCTCCGCCAGCGCCCGGATGCGGGCGGAACACCCCGACGCCGTGGTGGCGGAGACCGGAGATGTCGCCTTCGACGTGCTGCAGGGCGTCCGGCAGCGCCTCCCCGACCCGGCGGCCGTGATTCCGGGCCTCACCGGCCCCTATCTCTTTGCCACTCTGCACCGCGCTGAGCTCACCGACCGCCCCGAGGTGCTGGGTGGCGTCCTCCGCGCCCTCGGCGCCCTCTCCCGCCGTGCCGTCCTGGCGGTCCACCCGCGCACCCGGGCCGCGCTGGCCGCCAACGGCTTCACGGAGGACCGGACCGGCACCCTGCACCTGGTGCCCGCCGTCGGCTACCTCGAGAGCCTGGCGCTGGTGCGCGGCGCGGAGGCGGTGGTGACCGACTCCGGCGGGCTGCAGCGAGAGGCCTACTGGCTGGGCGTCCCCTGCGTGACCGTCCGGGCGGAGACGGAGTGGGCGGAGACCGTCGCCACCGGGGCCAACGCCCTGCTGGCGCCGGCCGAGGCGCCCAGCCGGCTCGCGGAGACGGTGGCGGCACAACTCGCCCGCTGGCCCCAGGGCCGGCGCTGGACCCCCGATGCCTACGGCGACGGGCGGGCGGCGGAGGCGGTGACGACGGCGATCGGCGCCCTGCTCTCCCAGTCGGCCGAGCCGGCGCGCCGCCGAGCCGGCGAGTAACGATCGATGCGCGCCATCATCGTCTCCCCGACCTATATCGATCCGGCCAACCGGGGAAAGCTGCGCGCCCTGGCGGGCCTGGGCGTCACGCTCTCGGTGGCGGTGCCGGCCCGCTGGTCTCCCTCCGCCCGTGGCCCGGTGCTCTCCGCCAGCTGGGGCAACGATGGCGGCCTGCGGGTGGTCCCCATCCCTGTCAGCGCGGAACGGGGTGACAGCGTCGGCTGGAAGGGGAAGGACCTGCACCGGCTCTTTGCCGACTTCCGCCCCGAGATCATCCAGGTGGAGGCGGAGCCGTGGACGCCGGTGGCCGCCACCACGACCGCGCGGGCGGCCCGGCTCGGCATCCCGACGGTGCTCTTCGGGTGGCAGAGCGTCGGTCAGGACCTCCCCTTCCTTGACCGCTGGCGCCGCGCCCGTACGCTCGGGAAGGTAAAGGCGCTGGTGGGCGGCAACCGGCTGGCCACCGAACTGCTGTCGCGGGAGCGCCCCGGGGTGCCGGTCGCGACCATCCCGCAGCTTGGGCTGCTGCCCCCGCTCGAGACCCTCCGCCCGGACCACACTGAACTGGCCATCGGGTTCGTCGGGCGGCTGGTGCCGGAGAAGGGCCTGGACTCTCTCTTCCGCGCCTGCGTGAAGCTGCTGGGCCGGTGGCGGCTGACGGTGGTGGGCACCGGGCCGGCGCAGGAGTCACTGGAGCAGCTCGCCGAGCGGCTGGGGATCGCCTCCCGGGTGACCTGGCTCGGCGCCCTTCCGGCCGGGGAGCTGCGCGGACTCTGGCCTGAACTCGACTGCCTGGTGATTCCCTCCCGTACCACCCCACACTGGGTGGAGACCTTCCACCCGGCGCTGGTCGAGGCGATGGGCCACGGCGTCACGGTCGTGGGCAGCGACTCCGGCGCGCTCCCCGAGCTGATCGATACGGCAGGGCTGGTGGTGCCGGAGGACGACGTCGCCGCGCTCACCGCCGCGCTGCAGCACCTGGCCGACGCGCCGCGGGAGCGGGCCCGGCTGGGCCGCGAGGCGCGGCTCCGCGTCATGGGAGAGTTCGTGGACGACGCGGTGGCCCGCCGGACACTGGAATTCTGGGAACGGGTGCTGGGCCGCCGCTCTGGTTGACCCGTCCCCCGAAGGCCCGCATCTTCCCGCCATGTCTCGCTTCCTCCGGTACTTGCGACCCTTCCCGCTGTGCCTGCTCCTTGCCCTCGCCCCCTACGGACTCGGGGCCCAGGTGCCGGCGGGCCAGCCGACCCCCGAGCAGGCCAGGATGCTGCTGCAGACCCGGCCCGACCTGGTCCGGCAGCTGCGGGAACGGATCGGCACCTCGGGTCTCACCCCGGAACAGATCCGTGCCCGGCTGCGCGCGGCGGGGTACCCGGAAGACCTGCTCGATCCCTACCTCGCCGGCGCCGACACCACCCGGAAGCTCAGCCCCGGCACCGACATTCTCGAGGCCACCCGGGTGCTGGGGCTCGTGAGCGCCGAGGACGCCGAGTCGCTGCTGGTCCTTACCGACTCGGCCCTTCGGATCTCCGATTCGCTCCGCGCCGACTCCCTCTCCGACACCACCAGCACCCTGCAGATCTTCGGGCTCAAGCTCTTTCGCCGCACGGTGAGCGTCTTCGCTCCGGAGCTGGCGGGGCCGGTGGATGCCAACTACCGGCTGGGGCCGGGAGACGGCCTGGTCCTTATCCTCACCGGGGACGTGGAGCTGGCGCACGAGCTGGTGGTGACTCGGGAAGGATTCATCGCGATCCCCCAGGTGGGGCAGCTCTACGTTGCCAACCTCACGCTGACCCAGCTCGAGGACCTGCTGTACACCCGCCTCGGCCGGGTGTACTCCGGCGTGCGGCGGGGGGCCAATGCCACGACGCGTTTCAACGTGACGGTGGCGCGGCTCCGCACGGTCCAGGTCTTCGTCACCGGTGACGTAGCGCGGCCCGGGTCGTACCAGATCTCCGCCGCGGGTACGGCCCTCAGCGCCCTCTACGCCGCCGGCGGTCCCACCGAGAATGGATCGTTTCGCCGGGTGGAGATCCGGCGCAACGGCCAGGTGCTGGATTCGCTCGACATCTATGACTACCTGCTCCGCGGCGACAACAGCCGCGATGCCCGGCTGGAGAACGGGGATGTCGTCTTCGTGCGGGTGCGCGGGGCGCAGGTGAAGGTGACCGGCGCGGTGGTGCGCCCCGCGATCTACGAACTGCTCCCCACCGAGTCGCTGCGGGACCTGCTGCTGGGCGCGGGAGGATTCGAGGCGGCGGCGTTGCGGCGGCGGGTGCAGGTGGACCGCATCCTTCCCCCCGAGCAGCGCCAGCCGGGGGGCCGTGACCGGGTGGTGCTGGAGATCGGCGCCGACCAGTTCGAGGACGGCCGCGGGCCGCCATTCCCGATGGCGACCGGGGACTCGGTGACGGTGTTCGAGGTGGCGGAACGGCGGCGGAACGTCATCATCGTCACGGGCAACGTCTGGACTCCGGGCCCCGTCGGGTTCACGGCGGGGATGCGGCTCTCGGAGGCGATTCGCCTGGCCGGCGGACCCAAGCCGGACGTCTACCTGGAGCAGATCGCCGTCACCCGGCTGCAGGGGGATTCCACCCGGCTCCAGCTGCGGAGCAGCTTCCGGGATTCCACCGGCGCCGTCGGCGATGACCTGCCGCTGCAGGAAGACGACGAGATCACGGTCTATTCCCGCTCCACCTTCCGGCCCCTGCGCTACATCGCGGTCACCGGCGCGGTGCGGAAACCGGGGCGGGTGATCTACCGGGAAGGGATCACCCTCCGGGATGCATTGCTGGCGGCCGAAGGGCTGACCGAAGACGCGCTCCTCACCGAGGCGGAGGTCGCGCGGCTGCCGAACGACACCAGCCGTGCCGGGGGCCGGGTGGCGGTCACGTTCCGGGTACCACTCGATTCGACCTACATCTTCGACCGCGGCCCCGGCGGCCGGTATCTCGGCCCGCCTGGCGTCGGGGCGCCGGCCGCCGGAGCCGCCGAGGTGGTCCTCCAGCCCTACGACAACATCCTGATCTTCCGTCAGCCCGATTGGGAGTTCCAGCGTACCGTCTCGCTCACCGGGCAGGTCCGCTACCCTGGCCGCTACGCCCTGGTCACCCGCACCGACCGGTTGCTGGACCTCATCAACCGCGCCGGTGGCCTGACCCGCGAGGCCTACCCCGCCGGCATCAAGTTCTACCGCTCCTCCGACCGCGGCGGCCGGATCGGGGTGGACCTCCCCGCGGTGCTGGCCAATCCGAAGTTCCGCGATAACCTCATCCTCTCCGGTGGCGATTCCATCATCATCCCGGAGTACATCCCGGTGGTGTACGTGCGCGGCGCGGTGAACGCCCCGATGTCCGTCACCTTCGTGGCGGGGAAGAGCATGGAGTATTACGTGGCGGCGGCGGGGGGATATGGGCGGGATGCGGACAAGAATCGCAGCTACGTCACCCAGCCGAACGGCAAGGTGGAGAGCGTCCACAAGCGGTGGTCGTTTCTGCCGGACAGCAAGCCGGAGCCGCTTGCGGGGGGCGCGGTCTTCGTACCGGAGCGGGATCCGGCTGACAAGAAGGACTGGGTGGGGCTGGCCGGCTCGATCGCGCAGATCCTGGCGAGCCTGACCGCGATCGTGGTGGTGGTGATCCGCCGCTGAGCGCGGCGGTTACTCCTCGACCCGGGGGCGGCCGCCGCTATCGCGGCTGCGGGAGTTCTGGCGCACCGGGATCCCGGCGAGGGAGGGCTCGTAATCCGGCACCAGCCGCTTGAGGAGGCTCCGGAGGTCCGCCTCCGGAAAGCCCTCGGAAGCGGCCTGCATCAGGTCGTTCACCACGCTCGAGACCCCGACCGGGAGCGCGGCATTCCGTGCCCGCAGCACCTTCGGATGCTCGGTGGGGGTGGCATGCTCGGCGTCGAAGAAGAGCTCTTCGTAGAGCTTCTCCCCCGGGCGGGTGCCGCTGAACCGGATCTCCACGTCCCGCCCCACCACCTTTCCCGAGAGCCGGATCAGGTCGGCGGCCAGGTCCGCGATCCTGACCGGCTCTCCCATGTCCAGCACGAACACCTCACCGCCCCGGCCCAGCCCGCCCGCCTGCAGCACCAGTTGCACCGCCTCGGGGATGGTCATGAAGTAGCGCCGCATCTCGGGGTGGGTCACCGTCACCGGCCCGCCGGCGGCAATCTGCTTGATGAAGGTGGGAAGCACGCTGCCCCGGCTCCCCAGCACGTTGCCGAAGCGCACCGCCACGAAGTTCCGGCCCGTCTCCTCCGCCACCGCCTGCACCAATTGCTCCGCCACCCGCTTGGTGGCCCCCATGACGCTGGTGGGGCGCACCGCCTTGTCGGTGGAAATCAGCACCAGGTGGGCGCAGCCGTTCTCCGCGGCCGCCGCCACCACGTTGCGGGTGCCGAGGATGTTGTTGAGCACCGCCTCCGAGACGTTCTCCTCCATGAGCGGCACATGCTTGTGGGCCGCGGCGTGGAAGACGCTGTACGGCTCGCTCCGCTCGAACAGCCGCTGCATCTGGGCGGCGTCCTTCACGTCCGCGATCACCGGCTCCAGCGGGATGTGGGGGAAGCGCTCCAGCAGTTCCTGGTGGATCGAGAAGATCGAGTTCTCGCCGTGGCCCAGCAGCACCAGCCGGGCCGGCTCCAGGGCGCAGACCTGGCGGCAGAGCTCCGCCCCGATCGACCCGCCGGCGCCGGTGATCAGCACCGTCCGCTCGGTGATCAGTCCCTGCACCAGCTTCAGGTCGGTCCGGATCGGCTCCCGGCGCAGCAGGTCGTGGATCTCCACCTGCCGCAGCGCGAAGGGATCGAACCGGCCCGAGAGGATGTCCGTGATCCCCGGCAGGGTGCGGGTCGCCACTCCCGCCTCGGCGGCGGCGCGGACCAGATCCCGGACCACGCTGCCCGGCGCCGTCGGCATCGCGATCAGCACCTCGTCCACCGCCTCCTGGCGGCAGACCCGGGCGGTGTCCGCCAGCCGGCCGAACACCGGCAGCCCGTGCAGGGTGTGCTGCTGCTTGTTCGGGTCGTCATCCACGAACCCGATCGGGATCAGGGTCACCTCGGGATGGCTCTTGAGCTGCTTCACGAGATAGCCGCCCGCCTGCCCGGCCCCGGCGATCAGGACCCGCTTGGAACTGGAGTCCGGACGCCCCGAGAGGTGCCAGCTCACCGAGCGCAACACGAATCGCGGCAGCGACACCGCGCCGGCGGTCATCAGCGCATCCACCACCAGGACACCGAGGGGAACCCGGACCGGGATCAGCCCGACGGCGGGCAGCCCCCAGAGGCCCATCGCCGCGCAGGCCAGGCCGGAGACGCCGGTGGCGAGGAGAATCCCCTCGAGTTCGGATACGCTGGCGAAGCGCCACAGCCGGCGGTACATGCCGAACCAGATCAGCAGGGCGATCTTGAGCGGGAGGGTGGCGGCCAGATACACCGGGGCCACCGCGCGGTATGGCTCGCGCCAGTCGAACAGCCCCTCGAACCGGACCACGAACGCGAGGTAGGTGGCCAGCGGCAGCAGAAGCAGGTCGAGCGCGAGTAGATAGCGGTTACGGAAACCGGTGCGAAGGGTATCTCGCATGTCACCCCCAATGTAGCCGCCCGACGGGGGTAGTCAACCGGAAGTCAATCCACGACTTAGCCGGTCCCTGAAGGCCCGGCCCGTGCCCTCGGGAAGGCTCCGCGGGGACGCACGGTTCAACTGGTTGTTACGCTTGCTCGGTCGTTCGCGCTCCGGTATCCTCCCCCCTCCCTGCCCATGGATCCCATGCCTGTTCCCCCGGATGGCGTCGCCATTCCTCCCCGCACGGTGTTCCTGGACCGCGATGGGACGATCCTCGAGGACCGCCACTATCTCGCTGACCCGGAAGGAGTTGCCCTGCTTCCCGGTGCCGCGTCCGGGCTGCGGCGGCTGCAGGCGGCGGGCGTCGCGCTGGTCGTCGTCTCGAACCAGAGCGGGGTGGCACGCGGGCTGATCTCCCCCGCGGCGCTGGCCGCGGTCGAGGAGCGGTTTCGGTCCCTGCTGGCCGCGGAGGGAGTCGCCCTGGCGGGGAGTTACTACTGCCCGCACCGCGCCGAGGATGGCTGCGACTGCCGCAAGCCGCGCGCTGGCCTGGCCCGGCGCGCCGCCGCTGAGCTCGGGCTCGACCTCCACCGTTGCATGGTGGTCGGGGACAAGCGGGCGGATATCGGACTCGCACGCGAGCTCGGAGCCACCGCGGTGCTGGTGCGGACCGGCGAGGGCGTCACCTCACTCGCCGCCGGCGCCTCCCCGGACTTTGTGGTGAACGGCCTCGGCGAGCTGGCCGACCTCTGCACTCTTCCGGCCGACACGGTGCGGCCCTCTCAAGTGTGAAGGAGCGAAACGTGCCCCCTGCCGCCGACCCGACCGAACGCATCCGGGCCTACCTGGCCCGGAGCGCGGAGGTCAAGCGCCTGACCGCGACCAGCTGTGCCGAGTCCATCGCGCGGGGGGCGGAGCTGCTGATCCGGTGCTATCGCGAGGGGGGGAAAGTGCTCTTCTGCGGCAACGGCGGGAGCGCGGCGGACAGTCAGCACCTGGCGGCGGAGCTGGTGAACGGCTGGACCCGCGACCGCCCACGGCCGGCCCTGGCGGCGGTGGCGCTGACGACCGACACCTCGTTCCCCACGGGGAACGGGAACGAGGCGGGGTGCGAGAATGTTTTGGGGCGGCGGTGGGGGGGGCTGGGCCGGCCCGGCGATGTGCTGGTGGCCATCAGCACCAGCGGCGACTCGGCCAACGTGCTCCGGGCCCTGACCCGGGCCCGGGCGCTGGGGCTGGGGACGCTGCTGCTCAGCGGGGCCGGCGGTGGAGCGGCGGCATCACTGGCGGATGTGTCGGTGCTGGTGCCCAGCACCGACACCCCGCACATCCAGGAGGCGCATATCGCGGTGGGGCACCTGCTGTGCGCGCTGGTGGAGGAGGGGGTAGGTCGCTGAACCAGCGCTGGTCAGGCCGCGGAGGCACCCCCAGCAAGGACATCCCGCACGGCCTGCACCGTCCGTCGCAGGCCTTCCTCGAGACTTACCGTCGGCTCGTAGCCGAGCGACTTCCGGGCTTCATCAATCGCCGCCAGCGAATGCTCGACATCACCCATACGCCGCGGCAGGAAGTCCGGCTCCACATGGATGCCGGTGATCCGCTCCACGGTCCGGAGCATGTCGATCAACGCCACTTGTTGGCCGGTGGCGATGTTGAACACCCTGCCCGTCACCCCCTCCCGCTCGCAGGCGAGCAGGTTGGCCTGGACCACATTCTCGACGTAGGTGAAGTCGCGCGTCTGCGAACCGTCGCCGTTGATGGTGGGCCGGGAACGGCTCAGCACCAGGTGGATGAACTTGGGCACCACGGCGGCGTACTCGGACTTGGGGTTCTGCCGTGGGCCGAAGACGTTGAAGTACCTGAGAATCACCGTCTCGAACCCGTACAGCTCGGTGAAGGAGCGGCAGTACTGTTCGCCGGCCAGCTTGCTCACGGCGTAGGGGGAAATCGGACTCGGCTCCATCGTTTCCCGCTTGGGCAGGCCGGGGGTGCGGCCGTAGACCGATGAGCTTCCGGCGTAGACCAGGCGCTTCACCCCGGCGTCCCGCGCGGCGGTGAGGAGGTTGAGCGTGCCGACCACGTTGACGTCGTTGGTGGTGATCGGGTCCCGAACCGAGCGCGGAACCGACGGCAGCGCCGCCTGGTGCAGCACGAAGTCCACCCCCTCGACGGCCTCCCGGACCAGGTGGTAGCTCCGGATATCGCCCTCGAACACCTCCGCGCCCTCGAGCGCCGCCAGGTTCGAGCGCAAGCCGGTGGCGAAGTTGTCCAGGACCCGCACCTGTTCCCCACGAGCCAGCAGCGCCGAAACGACATTCGAGCCGATGAAGCCGGCGCCGCCGGTGACGAGATACCGCGTCATCCCATTCTCCTCAGGTACGTTTGCGCAACAGGGTCCAGGGCCGCCGCAAGTCGGCACCCAGCGCCGCCCGCAGCCGGACAAACTCGGCGTACTGATCGGGCGCCTCGTCGCTGGTCCGATCCAGCGCCTGCCGATAGAGGGCCACCAGGATCCCCGCGAAACCACCGATGAAGAGCGCCAGGAGCGCCTTGAGCGCCAGTCGGCGGCTGTCCGGCTTGACCGGGCGGATCGGGGCCTCGACCACCGTGATGACGGGAGTGTTCCGCACCTCGTCAATCCGCGCCTGTTCGTAGGCCTGCACCAGCTTGCTGTAGACATCCTGCCGCAACTGCACTTCGCGTGACAGCCGGTCATGCTGGAACTGCAGTTGCGGCGAGTTGATGTAAGTGCGATTCGCGGTGAGGAACCCCTGCAGCCGGTTCTCCGCCTCCCGCAGGTCCCGCTGCGCCTCGTCCACTCGCGCTTCCACGAACTGCCGCTCCGCGGCGGCCTGGGACTGCCGGGTGCGCAGGTTGAAGGCATTCACCAGGTCCAGCGCGTGGCGCACCAGTTGTTCGGCGAGATCCGGCGCCGGCGCCTCGAACCCGAGGGTGACCACGCCGGTCTTGATGTCGGTCGTGACGGTCAGCTGCTGCCCCAGCCGCTTCACCGCCTTCTCCCGGCTCCGTTGTGGCGTAACGTCCTCGATGTCGAAGACCTGGACTAGATTCGCGCGCACGGTCTCAGCGCCATCCTGGTAGACATAGGTGGTTTCCACCATCGCCCGGAGCAGCTGGCCGGACCGGAGCAGGTCGGCGTAGAACTCTGGCGAATTGGCCGCATCATCGGTGGGGACCGCGATCCCGAACTGCGCCGCAAGACCCGTCAGCCGAGACAACCCCCCACCGGCCGTCTGGGGCGCGAAAGACGCGCTCGCGGTATAGCTGCGCGGCAGCAACAGGCCGATGCCCACCACCAGCACCGCCAGCGTGAAGGGGAGGAGGATGAGGAGCCGCCGCTGGCGCAGCAGCATGTTTGCCAGCGGCAGGACGGCCGGCGGCTCGGGAGGAAGGGGGGGCACCTGGGTCATCGGGTCGTCGTCCCCCTGGCGGCCGGATGCCGCGCTCGATTCTCGGATCTTGCCATGACGGGCCTCACCGCTCCCGGTGCCGGACGAGGAGCAACAATACCACCGCCTCGGCGGCGGTGGCGCCAACCACCACCCAACCCGCCACCAGTCCCAGCGCCCAGCCCAGCCCGACCAGCGCCGCCGCAGTCGCGAGCAGGACGTACAGCCCGCTCACCCAGGCATGGGTCTGCCCACCGACCACCAGCCGCTGATACAGGTGGCTGCGGTGCGCCCGGAGCACGTTCTCTCCCCGCACCGCCCGTCGCAAAAGGGTCAGCGTGGTGTCGAAGAGAAAGGGCCAGAGCACCAGCGCCCCGAGCGCCCAGCTCCGGCTCACCAGCGACTCTCCCGCGAGAACGAGCGGCAGCACCGCCAGGAGGAAGCCGAGGAAGGCACTCCCGGCATCGCCCATGAAGATCCGCGCCGGGAACCAGTTGCGCGCAAGGAAAATGGCGCAGCCCGCCGCAATCGCAAAGCCACTGGTGGCCACGAAGCGATCGCCTGCGAACAACCCCGCGCCGCCCCAGAGCAGTCCCGCCACCAGCCCCTGCCCGCCGGCCAGGCCGTCAATCCCGTCCATGAAATTGTAGATGTTGGTGACTCCCACCACCCACAGGACGGCCAGGATCGGCGCCGCCGCCCCCAGGCTGACTGTCGGCAGCAGTGGCAGCTCCAGCATGCGCTGGGGTGGCAGCCACGCCACCACCGCGACGGCCGCGGTCACATGGGTGGCCAGCCGGACCAGCGGAGGCAACTCCCGCAGGTCATCAATCAGGCTCACCAGCGCCACGCCCGCCGCCGCGGTGAGCACCACGGCGGCGGTGGCCGCGTCGGTGGACCCACCCAGGGCCAGCGAGACGACGACGCCGAGTACCGACCCGGCGACGATCCCGATCCCCCCGCCGCGCGGAGTCGGGTGGGAGTGGGAACTCCGCTCGTTGGGGATATCCATGAGGCCCAGCGCCGGGGCGTGACGCTCCACCAGGCGGAGGATCGCCGCGGTGGTGACGAGGGTCGCGAACACCCCGATGCCCAGCGACATCATGCCTGGGATTCCTGCGCAAAGGCGCGCGCCATCGCCCCGATCCCCTCCTCGAGCGTTCGCAGCGGGGCCCAGCCCAGCAGCGCCCGCGTCATTGAGTCGTCCACTTCCAGAGAGCCGACCAGCCGCCCGACTTCCTCCGACCGACCCGCCAACCGTCCGAGCACCTCGAGCATGCCGGTGGGGACGGACCATAGTCGGGCGGGCCTGCCCATGCTGGCGGCGAGCATCCGGATCAGGTCGGGCGTGGATACGGGCGGCTGGTCCGCGACCAGCAGGGTCCGGCCAACCGCCTGCGGCGCCGTGGCGCACTGCAGCAGCAGCCCCGCGAGGTTCTCCACCCCCACCAGGCTCCGACGATTCTGCACCCCCCCGAACGGAAGCGGCACCCCCCGCCGGATGAGTCCCATGAGGCGCCGCAGGTTGCCACCGACCCCGGGGCCATGCACCAGCGGCGGCCGTACCACAACCCACTCCACCCCTCGCCGCTCCCCGACTTCCCGTACCGCCTGCTCGGCCTCGAGCTTTGACTGGCCGTAAGGATCGTCCGCTTCCGCCGCCTTGATGCTGCTCACCAGCACGATCCGCGGCACGCGAGCGTCCGCGGCCGCCTGAGCCAGCCGTCGGGTGCCCTCCACGTTCACGGCACGGAAGGCGGCGAGCGGATCGGCGGCCGACTCGCGCATCACGTGCACCCGTGCCGCGAGGTGCAGCACGGCATCCGCGCCCCGAAGCGCCGTGCCCCAATCGGTATTCCCGTCAATCTCCAGGACGCAGGCAGCCCCCGCGCGCCCTGTTTCCGCCCTGCGCACGACCCGGAGCACCTCGTGGCCCGCCCGCGCGGCCGCCACGCAGAGCACCCTGCCGACGAATCCGCTCGCCCCGGTCACCACCAGTCTCATGCGAGGAGCCCCCGATAGACCGCGAGGGTTTCCGCGACAACGCGCGGCAAGGCAAACTCCCGCTCCACCAGTGTGCGCGCCGCGCTACCCAGCCGCGCGCGCAGGCCGGCATCCTCCAGCAGCTCGATCAGCGCCGCCTCCAGCGCCCGCTGGTCGCCCGGCGGGACCAGCAGTCCGGTCTCCCGGTGCCGAACCACCTCCCGGCAGCCGGGCGCGTCGGTCGCCACCAGGGCCAGCCCTGTGGCCGCCGCCTCGAGCAGGCTCCGCGGCACCCCTTCTCCATACCGTGTTGGCAGGCAGAAGACCGACGCCTCCCGCAACTGGTCGGGGACATCGTCCCGTTGCCCCATGCACTCCACCACGCCGGTGGCCTGCCACGCCTCGAGCTGCCACTGTGGTACGGCGGCCGGATTGTCGGGATCGGGCGCGCCGATCAGCCGGAATCGCGCCCGGATGCCCCGCGCCTTGACCGCCGCCGCCGCCTGCACAAACTCTCCGACCCCCTTGTCCCAGAGCAGCCGGGCCACGAGCACCACGATCGGCGGGCCGGCCGGGTGCTCCCCCGGGTGGAACTGCTCTGTAGGCACCCCCGCGCCGCGGATCAGGACCACCTGCCCCGCCGGCGCCAGGCCGCCACCCACCACCGCCTCCCGGTCGTCCTGATTCTGGACGATGACTCGATGCTTCTCTCCCCGGAGCGCCATCCCGAGCAGGTGCCTGATCGCCGGCCGGAGGAGGCGGGCCCGCAGCGACTGCGAGCTGAACACGAATCCGAGACCGGCCACCGCACTCACCACCCGCGGGATGCGGGTCCACCTGGCGGCGAATCCGCCGAAGACGACCGGCTTGAGCGCCACGTGGTGCACCAGGTCGGGACGCTCCTCCCGGTACACGCGGACCACCTCCCGCCAGGCCCTGAGATGATCCAGCGGCGAGTTGCCCGAGCGGCGCCAGCCGAGCGGGCGCACCTCGCAGCCGGCGGCGCGGAGCGCCTCTCCGTGGGCCTGCACCCGGCAGGCGACCACCACCCGGTACCCGGCTGCCACCGCCGCCTCGGCCAGTGTCAGCCGGTGGGAGACGAAGTACCAGTCTTCGGTGACCAGGAAGAGGAGGGTCGGGCGAGGCTCCGGCATACCGCGATCAGCGCGGCTGCATCACGAGGTGGGCATCGGAGACCAGCAGGTCCTCTTCGGTCATCCCCGCGAACGCCGCATGCAGGGCTGATCGCGGTGTCGGCAGGGAGGACCAGCGCGTGCAGGCCCGGACTTCCACTCCGAACCCCGCCGCCTCGAAGGCCTGGATCACCTCGCCCAGCCGCAGGCGGTTGGTATAGAAGCCCGATTCACTGAACAGTCGCCCTTCCCAGGTCCCGGGGGAGAATCGCAGGCTGTTGAGCTTGCCACCGAGGTGATCCTTGAAATCCACCTGGTGCGACATTCTGCCGCCGGGCCGCAACACCCGGCGCAGCTCCGCGGCCGTCGCTCCGAACTCTGCCCGGCGCACATGCTCCAGCACGGCCTGAGACCAGATGAAGTCCACGCTCGCAGTCGGCACGCTCCGCAGGGAATCCATTCCACCAGTGAGGTAGGTCCCCCGGCCGGCGCTGAGCATCTCGGCCATGGTCGCCCAGGGTCCTCCCGGCACCCCGAGCGCGGCGGCCGCCTCGCTGTAGAAGGCGGCGTCGTCCACGGCGTACTTGCCGGCATCCACCAGCCACGTATGCCCAGCGCCCTGCCGGCGGCCAAGCAGGACCGAGAGCAACGAGTCTCCCGGTCCAAGTTCGAGCAAGACCGGGGCGCGTTCCCCCGGGGCGGGGATCAGCTCGGCGTGCCCGGCAAACACCCGCTCGGCGTAGCCCAGGTCCGTCATCTGCCCGTGGCGGAAGAGCTGGAGCCTCTGCCACAGGCCGTAGCCGAGTGGGAGGCGTGAGAGTACGATCTTGGCGCCCAGCTTGAGCAGCCAGGGTATCTGGGCCTTGGCCTGGCGAAGGTTCATGCGGGTTCGTCCCGCGCCGCCAAGGCGGCGTAGAGGTCGAGATACTGCCGGGCGATCGCCGGGAGGGTGAACCGCGCTTCAATGCGCTGCCGAGCCCGTCGGCCGAGCTCCAGCCGTGTGGCCGCGGGCGCGGCGAGCAACGACCCCAGCCCCTGCGCAAGGGCCTCGGGATCTCGCGGCGGCACGACGACTCCAGTGTCCCCCACGATCCACGCCGCATCTCCGACATCGGTGACGACGCACGGCACCCCAGAGGACATTCCCTCTCCCACCACGTTTGGAAACCCCTCGCTGGAGGAGGACAGGCAGAGCAGATCGAGCGCCGCCGTCAGTCGCGCCGTGTCGCTCACTTCTCCGATGGCGTGTACGCAGCCGCCGATTCCCAGCGACTCGATCAAGACCCGGAGCTCCGGGTTTTCCGGGGTGACATCAGGGCCCGCCATGACGGCGTGCACGCCGGGGCAGCGTGCGCGCACCAGGGCCACGGCCCGGAGGAAAGTGGCGTGGTCCTTCATCGGATGGTAGCGGCCGATCAGCCCGATGAGCGGGGCATCCGGCGGCAGCCCCAGTTCGGCCCGGACCGGGGAACGGTGGTGTGCACAGGGGGCGAACCGCGCCGTGTCGAAGCCGTTCGGTATCACGATGGTCCGACTGGCATCGTACCCGATCGCCTCGTGTTGCCGCGCCGCGAGCCGGGAGTTGTAGATGATCCGGTCCGCCCGTCGGGATAGCCGGGCCCCGAGGCGGATCAGGCGCGCGGTCATAGGCTTCTCAGCCGCGAGTGAGTAGACCGAGTGGCGGACGTTCCAGACCAGGGGGAGACCGCCGCCCAGCCACCGCCGCGCGGCCAGCGCGGCGAGGTTGCCATGGTACATCCAGCCCTGCAGCAGTGCCGGGCGGGTGGCGCGCACCAGCCGCCGCAGCCGAAGCGCCGCGGCGGGGGTGGGAAAACTGCCCCGGATGCCGGCAGCCTCGACCGGGATGCCGAGTGCGGCCAGCCGCGGCCCGACGGTGCCGAGATCCCGCAGCGAGACTACTCGTGCGCCCGCGCGCAGCTCGGCCGACCCCTCCAGCAGTTTCAGGAGCGACAACTCAGCGCCGCCGGTGGCGAGGCCGGTGATGATATGCAGGGCAGCCCGGCTCATGGCCCCGGCGGTTGGCCGGACTCCACCACTTGTAAGGCTGGAGCGGGTGCCAGGAGTCTTGGGAGCTTGAGCGCACAGATCACGGCACCCAGCGACACAAAGAGTGGAAACCCGTTTTCCATGGCGATTTGCGGATCGCCGTACATGAAGCTGAACGAAACATAGAAAATCACTGAGAGACCGAGAACGAACAACGGGCTTTCCCGACCCATGTAGCGCCGCACCACCCGGTCCACCACAAAAAGGAGTGCTCCGAAGACAAATGTCGCTAGGGCAACCCCCGGAACTCCGGCGCTGTAGTAGCCCAGTGACGTGACGTCGACCGGCACCCCCTCACCATTTAGGACAGCGCTATTCACCATGGACACCGTCGGCGGAGGCGTAATCCCGGTGATTCGTTGGGGAGCAAGGTAAAGGAAGGCGATTCCGACGTCGCCGAACCAGCGGTACGGTGTCACCTCGGGGACGGTGGCAACAGCGTTGCTGGCACTCATGAACGGGAATGAGAACTCCAGGAGAATCGAGTTGACAGCGTACATGGCGTCATCGCGGACCGTTCTCCACTGCGACAGCACAAGTTCGGGCGATGTCCCGGTCGAGAACACAGCTTTGCCGAAGAGCACCAATACCACAAACAACGCCGCCCCGCCCCCGACAAAGAGTGGGTCGACCCGGCCGCGGCGCAATGCACGTGCAAGGGGCAGGGTCACGAGGAATGCGATCAGCCCAAGGCGGCCGGCACGGTGAAAAAGCAGAATGAATGAGACGATCCAGGCGAAGGCGAGCAGCAAGCCCAATTGGCGGCGGCGGCGCGGTGCGACGCTTAGCGCATACAGACCCGCGAAGATCATCGTAGCCGAAACGACGACGGGCGCCACGTTCTTTAGAAACGCCCAGGAAGTGATCACCGGCGGCCTAGTGCGAAACGCCGCCGCCTGGAACAGCAGCGGACCAACACCACCGATACTTGCAGTGTACCAAGCAAGGGCAGCGGTGCCGAGGATGGTGAGCGCCAAGGCCGTAATAAAGAGCGACCGGCGACCGGCGGGGTTTGCAGCCGCAGGTCTTAGCGCGAAGTCAACGGGAAAGACCTGATGGCAGATGGCGTAGCCGGTGAGCAGGCCGAGGTATCCCAGCACACCGAGGAGCGAGCCGTAAATGAACCGCGGGTGGTGTGGCTCGAACTGGATTGCCCAGTACCAGGCACCTCCTCGGAAGTCGCTCAGGTCGGCGAACTGCAGGTACACGGGAACAACCGCGTACGCCAGGAAGAAGAGGCCGCTGGCCAGACGCAGCGCATCAAACGTACGCCCACCTCGGTGGCGACCCACCTCAACACCAAGGATGAGGCAGCCGAGAAGAATGGGAGCAGCGAGATAGGGAAGCCTATCCATAGCAGGGGATCACAGCAGATACCTGGCACGCCCGAGGACGACCTGACGGCCCGCCGCGACCATCAATTCGGATCTAGGCCCCAGATCGAACGTGCACATACTAGGCATCACTCAATCCCAGCGCGACTGCGGTTGAGGTAAGCAGTCGCTCAACGCCGAATTGTCGGACCACGTGCTCCCGGCAGCGCGTCCCAAGCGCGGGCGAACGGGCAGCAATGGTAGCGAGAAGAGCTTGGGCGAGCGCCACTGGATCACGAGGCGGAACAATCATCCCAACATTCCCGAGCACCTCTGCAGCATCCCCTACGCTCGTCGCGACGCAGGGGACACCGCTAGCTAGTGCTTCACCCAGGACGTTCGAGAAGCCCTCGCCAAACGCCGAGGCTGAGCAGAGGACATCCAGAGCTGGATAAACGGCTGAAACATCGAGTACGGCTGGGAGCCAGAGCACGTGCGACCCGAGCCCCAAGGCGTCGGCCAGCCGCTCCATTTCCGCTCGGTACTCTGGGCGGCCATTACCAATACACACGATCCGCAGCCGCGGATGCTCGGCGAGGACCAGAGCCGCCGCACGTAGGAAGGTCGGATGGTCCTTCATCGGATCCACACGGCTGACCATGCCCACGACGACCTCCTCCGCGTCGATGCCCCAGGTTGCCCGTGTCGCCTGTCGGTGCGCCTCATTGGGCCTGAATCGCTCAACATCTACTGCATTGGGGATCACCACCACACGATCCTCAGGGTATCCGACCTTCACGTGGTCTGCGCGCCCAGCTCGAGAATTGGCAATGATGAGATCAGCTCGCCGGGCGAGGCGATTCGCAATGGAGTGGGATACGCGCGTAAACCAATCGTATCGGGTAAGGTCAACCATCGTGGAGCGGATGGCCCACACCGTACGGGAACCCGGCACTGCGGCTCGCAAGGCCAAGGCCAGGGCATTCCCGCTAGTCAGGTAACCGTGCAGCACCAGGGGATGGAACCGCCGAGCTGCCCACACCGCCCTCCACAGCGGCCCAACAAGGTCCCACCTCCCCCGCTTGTGCAAGGACATGAGCGGCACCCCTGCCCGTTCAAGTTCGCCCGCCAACGGGCCACCAGAATAGAATACCATGACCCCCACACGATGACCGCGATGGTGCAGCCCGCGCGCGAGAAGCACCAGCTGACGCTCCGCCCCACCGAACTGGAGTGTCCGGATGATGAACAAGACACCCGTCCCGCGTTGGAAAGGGATGGGACGCGGCAGCATTACCCGCCCCTGATAAATACGAACTCATTGCAGCCATGTCGTGCCCCTACCGTGCGAACCTCCTTCACGATGAAGCCACTCTTGGCCACGAATCGAGTCACCTCGTCCGGACGTGCCGCCTCGAAGGGCCAGCCTCCGATCCAATCCACGATGTCGTGATAAAAGCTCATCCCCCTCCGGTTCGTCCCACGGAGACGCCCAAACGGATTGCGTCCGCGCACCGCGTCTGCGGCCACAGTGAAGATGCCAAAGGCGGTGACGAAGATCGCGTTCATCGCCCCCTGAAGCGGTCGAGGCAGCGCGACGTAGGTCTGCTTGATTGCGCTCCAGACCGGGGTTAGCACCCGCTGGTAATTGTAGAGCGCGAGGACGAGCGTGCCGCGCGGAGCTACTGTGGTCAGGGCCAGTTCAACCGCCCGCCAGATGGCGCCGGTATGGTGCAGCACGCCCCAGGAATAGACCACGTCAAACTTCCCGAGTGTGGTCAGGTAATCCGCGTCCAGCACCGATCCTCGCTCGACCGTCCACCCCGCGTCCTCCGGAAAGTACCGCCGGCGGAGTTCGCGCGTGCACTCTACCGAGTCGAGGTCGTAGTCAAAGGAGTGCACCCTGGCACCCATACGCCGGGCGACCAGACTGAACAACCCGCTGCCAGAGCCGATGTCGAGGAAGCGGAGTCCAGTGAGATCGCTGCGGCCCACCAGCGACCGCACCGATTCTTCCGCGGCGCGAATACGCCCGTCGTCAAGGTGCCGGAGGAATGCGGCCCAGTTCCGGCCGAAAGCGAAACGGGGCTCCGCCGCCTCAGCCCTCGCGTTCATGATCTCCCCCTGCGCGATGGGCCCGTGCCGCGCTGACCCGCCACGGGGCCTTGTGGCGGATGCCGCCGACGTCGAGCGCCAGCGACGCCACCCCATACACGCACAGTCCGGCGAGCGATGCCAGGAACAAGCCCGTCGGACCGTGCCAGTCTCGCAGCGGCCAGATGGCTGCGACCATCGCTACCGTCGCGAGCGCAATGTGTCGCCATTCGCGCCAGGGGATCGGCATGGTCAGTCCGGGCGGCCGAAGTCCGATGCTGAGAGACAGGCCCAGTAGAAACGATGCGACCGTCGCCCACGCCGAGCCGAGGACACCGAAGCGGGGAATGAGCGCCAGGTTCAGCACCACGTTTGTCGCGGCGGCGGCCCCGCTCACCCAGACCTGGCGGCGGGTGTCGCGCCCAAGCTGAAAGGCCAGGTCGAAATAGTACGCCTTCAAGCCGCCTGCCAGCGCTGCGACCCCGATGATCGGGATCAACTCGGCCGCCGCGGATCGAAACTCCGGCCCGAGCGCGACCGATGCGAGGGTAGGGCCCAGTACGGCCAGGGCCGCAGCAGCGGGAAGCGCAAGCCCCAGGAGCACCACGGCATGTCGCTCGAGCTGCGCTCTTAGTGCGGCTGGGCCGCCTGTCTCCAGTGCCCTCACCGCCATGGGAAAAGCACCGAGATTGACCGTCATCATCAGGGCCGCCATCCCCTGCTGGGCAAGATCGTAGGAGGCGGAGTAGGCCCCCACCGCGGCCACGCCGGCCAGAACACCCAGCAGGAGGCGGTCGGAGGAGCTGACAATGAAGTCGAGCCCGAACGTCAGCGTGAGCGGGAGTCCATAAAGCAGCAACTCCCGGCGGATCTGCGGGCGCCACATCGCTCCGCCGGAACTGGCTCGGTGCAGAAACCTCAGCCATGCGCCAGCCACCAGGTAGCCCATCGCGATCCCGGCGACCACCCCGACCGCCCCGAATCCGAGATAGGCTAGTCCCGCGCCCCCGGCCAGGGAGGCGACGGAGCGCAACATCATCGCGGCCCCGTACCTGCCAGGATTGAGGTCGGCGAGCACGACCTCGAGATTCAACTCCACCCAGGCGAGCGCCACCAGCAGGAGCCCGCCCGCAGCCACCAGCATCCGGCGCTCCGTGTCTGCCTGTAGCAGCGACACGACCAGGATGCCCAATCCAAGCACCAGGCTCATCCCGGCGAAGGAGCGGGAGACGGTGCGGAGGAACTCCGCACGCGAATCACGGTAGGCGATCAGGAATCGACGTACCCCGGACCGAAGCCACTGAAACACCAAGGCGTTCGCCAGCGCCACGGACGCCACGGCCACAGCGTAAACACCGTACTCCTCCTTGCTGAGCAGTCGTGTGTACAGAATTATCGCGGCAAAGTTGACCAATCCAGGCGCCCATCGCGCAATGGCGTACTTCGCGGTTTGCCTCAGCATTCCGACTCGGCCGCCCCCCGCCACGCCTGAAACATCAGCACATCCCACAGCAGGTACTGCCAGTCCCGGGTGCCGGCCTGGTGCTCGTCCCACTTCTGCCGGATTGCGCGGGGGTGGAACACGCCGTCGTCCCGGATCCTGCCCTCCTCGAGCAGATCCGACCCCCACTCCCGCAGCGGCCCCCTGAGCCAGCCCCGGATCGGCACCCCGAATCCCATCTTCGGCCGGTCGGTGATCGCCGGCGGGACATGGCGCGCCAGCAGCCGCTTGAGTGCCGGCTTGCCGCCCGCGACCATGGAGCGGAGCCCGGCCGGCATCCGCCAGGCCAGCTCATACACCCGGTGATCCAGGAGCGGCGCCCGCGACTCGAGGCTCACCGCCATCGCGGCCCGATCCACCTTGACCAGGATGTCGTCCGGCAGGTAGCTCACGCTGTCGAGGTACATCATCTGGGGCAGCGGCTGCTCCACCGCCAGCCACCTCGTGGGGTCGGTGAGCGCAGTGGGCGGCTCGGTCCCGCCCAGCACGACCGCCGCAGGCTCACGCCAGTGGGACACCAGATCCCGGTACAGCAACTCGAAACTCTCCCGGCTGAGGAGGTCACCAGCCTTCCGCAGCCGGTCCCCCGTCACGCGCCCGCGAAACCCCGCCGGCATGGCCGGCCCGAACGGCGTCAGCACCCGGTCCCATGCCGGCGCCGGTACCAGCCCGATCGCGCGGCCCGCCGCCCGCCGCAACGCCCGCGGCAGCCGCCCCACCTTGCGCCACAGCCGCTCCCCCAGCGCATACCGGGCATAGCCGCCGAACAGCTCGTCCCCGCCGTCTCCAGACAGGCTCACCGTCACATGCCGCCGCGCCAGCGCCGCCACCAGGCTGGTCGGCACCTGCGAGCTGTCCGAGAACGGCTCGTCGTACATCGCCGGCAGCCGCGGGACCACGTCCAGCAGGTCCTGCGGCGTGATCATGAGCTCGGTGTGTTCCGTGCCCAGGTGTGCCGCCACCGCTCGCGCGTGGCGCGCCTCGTCCCACTCCGTCTCATGAAATCCGATCGTGAAGGTGCGCACCGGCCGGGCGCTCTGCCGCTGCATCAGCGCCACCACCAGCGAGGAATCCACCCCGCCGGAAAGGAAGGCGCCGAGCGGCACGTCGGAGATCATCTGGTCCCGCACCGTGGCCTCGAGCTGCCGCTCCAGCGCCTCGAGGTACTCCCCCTCCCCGCCGCTGAATGGCGCCGCGAGCCCCGCCGCCGCAGCCTCCCGGGCAGACCAGTAGCTGAACAGCTCAGGCGCAGCGTCCGGCGAGCCGAACCGGCCCACCTGCGCCGGCTCCAGCTTCCGGATTCCCTGGTAGATGGAATAGGGAGCCGGGATGTAGTTGTGCCGCAGGAAGAGGGCGATGGCGCCCCGGTCCATCTCCGTCGGGCACCCCGGATGCGCCCGGAGCGCCTTGAGCTCCGACCCGAACAGCAGCACCCCGCCCGTCCGGCCGTAATAGAGCGGCTTCTCCCCCAGCCGATCCCGGGCGAGCGACAGCACCCGCTCCTCCCGGTCCCACAGCGCCAGCGCGAACATCCCCACCGCAGCGCGCAGGGCCTCGATCAGCCCCCGACGCTCGATCACCGCCAGCAGAACCTCAGTATCTGAGTGCCCTCGCCAGTGCGCGCCGTGGCGCTCCTCCTCCCGGCGCAGCTCCTGGAAGTTGTAGATCTCGCCGTTGTAGATGATGACGTAGCGGCCGGAGGCGGACACCATCGGCTGGTGTCCCTCGGGGGAGAGATCAATGATCGAGAGCCGGCGGTGGCCCAGGGCGAGGCCGGCGGCGGGATCGAGCCACTGCCCTTCATCGTCCGGACCGCGATGCCGGATCGCGCCCGTCATCCGCCGCAGCGTGGCGGCGCCCTCCTCGCGGCCGACGCCGGGGCCCCAGAACCCCGCGATGCCGCACATCAGTCAGTCATCCAGCCGGGCGGACTGCGCCGTGTCCCACTCGCGCTCGACGCCCACCTTCGCCACCCACCGCGCCAGCTCCGGCCGGTTCACCAGGTCGCCGCTGATGCGCAGCATCTGCCGGATGTCCCGCAGGTGGCGATCCGACCCGCCCATCTGGAAGTACCGCAGCTTGCTGACGATCACCGCCTCGATGGGCGCCACCCGGATGTCGTCCTCATCCACCCGCCGATGCACCGGGTGCTCCAGCGCCCAGGCGGCGAGCGGATCCCGCCCGGGGAGATACACGTCGGCCCGCATCGACGTCTCGTGATGGCTCACGTTGAAATGACCGTAGGCCGGACGCCGGCTCTCCTCCGCGACGACCTCCACCGGCGGGATGTAGAACTCGGCCGGGGACCAGGCGCCCACGAACCGGCGGGCGTCCCGGGGCTCCAGCCGCACCACGAGGTCAATGTCATGCGTGAACCGCGGCTCCCCATAGATCACCGACGCGACACCGCCCGTGATCAGGTAGGGAATCCCGAGCTGCGCCAGTGGTCGGACAAAGAGGGTGATGAGACTAGGGTCGGGCATTGCGGAACATCTCCCGGACGGCCGCCGCGACCTCCGCCTCGGACCACGCCGGGTGCTGCCCCCGCACTCCCGCCGACTTGAGGGACCAGGCCTGCCGCCAGAGCGATTGCATGACCGCAAGTTTCTCCGCCGCGGTCATCTGCCGAATCCTGGCCGCCTCGAGCTCCCGGATGGACTCCATGACCTGCCCTCTGGTTCGCTTCAACGGCCTCCAACAATGCCGGAAACTATTTGGGCCACATCAACTTGGGTAGGCTTCCCGCCGCTCACCGACGGGGCGGGCCGAGGGCCATGACCTCGCGGAGCGCGTGCCGCATCGCCGCCCCCAGCAGCGGCGCCGGATGCGCCTCCAGGAACGCCTCTGGCGGGTCCACATACAGCCAGAAGATCTCCATGCACTGGCTGTCGGTGAGCTCGTCAATCCAGTCAGCCCCCCGTCCATCCGGGGGCAGCAGCGGCGTCGTCATCCCTCTCCCCTCACGTGATGAATCCCCCGGTCCCGGCCCTACTCGAACCGCGCCCCGAACCGCTCCGCCCAGCTGCTCAGGCTCACGCAGCGCCACACCATGTAGGGGTCGGCCCGTCGTCCACCCCCCTGCCACCGGCGCCGCACCTCCCCGGCCCGCACTCCCGGCAGCCCCCCGGCGTGGTCCAGCCGCTCCGCAATCCACGGCGCCAGCGCCTCGAACCAGGCTCGCATCGGCACCGAGAAACCGATCTTGTCCTGCCGCTCCAGCACCAGGTCCGGCACGATGCCGCGCATCGCCCGCCGGAACACCGCCTTGCGGGTGCCGTCCGCCGCGAGAAGGTACTCCTCGGGGAGGGAAAAGAGCAGTTGCACCAGCCCCGGCGTGAGGAACGGCACCCGGTTCTCCAGCGAGAAGGCCATGGCGTTCCGGTCCTCGTACCGCATCAGCGCCTGGACCTGGGACTCGCGCAGGTTGTGGTCCAGCATCGCGCGCATCACCCGCGGCCCGCGCGCGCTCCAGAGCGGCTGCGCCCCCACCCCCCGCTCGGCGAACCACCCCTGGTCGAGCCACCCTTCCCGGCCGCGGGCGCGGCGCCAGAACTGGCGCCCCGGCACTACCAGCGCACCCGGAAGCGCCGCGCCCGCCGCGACCCGGAGCGCCCCCAGCGCGCCACCGCTGTATGGGGTTACCGTGCGCCGGGCGCCCCGCACCGCCCGGAGCCAGTGCCCCTGGCGCAGCAGCGAGGCGAGCCGCGCGGGAAGGTACCGGTCGTACCCCGCGAGGATCTCGTCCGCCCCCTGTCCGCCGAGGAGGACCTTCATCCCCGCCTCCCGCGCCAGCCCCAGCACCCGGTACTGGGCGTAGATCACCGGGCTCGCGAAGGGCTCCCCCTGGATCTCGGAGAGCCGGTCGATGTCCCGGCGCAGCTCCGAGGGGTCGAGCGCAAAGGTGTGGGCCACGGTCCCCGCCTCACGGTTCACGGCATCGCTGAAGCGCCGCTCGTCAATCAGCGGATCCGCCGGGATGAAGCTGAAGGTGTGGAGCTCCGCGGCCGGGCCCAGGAGCTGCCGGGCCGCACTCACCACCGCCGAGGAATCCACGCCACCGGAGAGCGCGAAGCCGAGCGGCACATCGCTCCGGAGATGCAGCCGCATGCTGTCGAGAAAGGACTCCCGCACCAGCTCGGCCGCCCCCTCGAACGAGACCTCCAGCTCCCGGTCCAGGTCCAGCCGCCACCAGCGCGCCGGGACGGCGTTCGCCGGCCAGTCCAGCGCCACCTCCATCAAATGCGCCGCCGGCAGCTGCCGGATGTCGGCGAACAGGGTCGTGCCGCCCGAATCGGTGGTGGCCGTCGTGAGGAACTCGTGGTAGGCGCGCGGGTCCACCCGGCGGCTCACCCCGGGAAATTCGAGGATCGCCCCGATTTCGGAACCGAAGACCAGGGTCTCCCCGGTGATCGCGTAGTACAGCGGCTTGATCCCGAACGGATCGCGCACCAGGGTGACCCGCCGCGCCAGCCCGTCGTGGATCGCGAAGGCGAACATCCCCACCAGCCGCGAGAGCCCCGCCGTTCCCCATTCGGCAAACGCGGAGAGCAGCACCTCGGTATCGCTCTGCGAGTGGAAGGTACGGCCCAGCCGCTCCAGCTCCGCGCGCAGCTCGCGGTAGTTGTACAGCTCCCCGTTGTAGACCAGCGTCCACCGGCCATCGGCGCTCCGCATGGGCTGGTGGCCCGCGGCGGAGAGGTCGAGGATCGCGAGCCGGCGGTTGCCCAGCCCGGCGCACGGCGCGCCGGGGGTGGGCATGGTGGGAATGGTCACCTGCCCCGCGTCGTCGGGACCGCGGTGCCGGAGGCGGTCAAGCGCCCGGCCGAGCGCCGCCTCCTGCGCTGGCTGGGCCGCCCGCGTCACGAATCCCGCGATGCCGCACATCGCTACCGGCCCCGTCTCATCGCGCCAGCCGCACGATGCCACCGAGGCAGTGGAGGTCGTAGCCGTGTGATGCCGGGGTGACGCTCCCTGGTGGCTGCGGCGTGTCGCGCGCCTCGAAGCCCAGCACCCCGCCGTAGGGCACCGCCGCGCCATCCTCGGCGGTGAGCGGCTCAACGAACCGTGGGAAGAGCCCGGCCGTGAAGTGCCAGACCCGCTCCACTCCCCAGCGCTCGAAGTCAATCATCCGGGCTCCCGGCCGGACCCGTGGCGCGGGCGTGGACAGCGCCTCATCCTGCGGGCACCGCGCGGTCCGCCGACCCGCAACGTCCCTGAGCACTCGCCCGAGCAGCGCCGCGCCCCGCTCCGCGTTCAGGCGGTTGAGCCGCTCCACCGGGAATCCCCGGGGCAGCGGGAACGATTCCTGGCCCAGGATCGCGCCGGCATCAGCCTGATGGGTGACTTCATGAACGGTCACCCCGGTCTCGCGGTCGTCGTGATAGTAGATCCAGAAGAGGGGGAGGGGGCCGCGGTGCCGCGGCAGCAGCGCCGCATGGACGTTGAGGGTCAGCGCCGGCGGGTGGGTGAGGATCTCACCGCGAAGCAGCCACGGATAGCCCGCGATGCAGATGGCATCCGGCCGCGCCCTCCGGACCTCGTCCGCGATCACGGGGTCGTCTCCCCCGTGCGCCTCCCAGAGCGGCGCGCGGGATCCGCTGGCGGCCTCCGCCAGCGTTCCGGCCGGCCGGAGGCCGAGTGCCCGGGCCGCGGCCCCCAGCAGTCGGCGCGCCGAGGGGGCGGGAGTCACCGGACGCTGGCGCGGCCGCGGCTGGACGACGCCCACCAGCTGGTGTCCGGAGGCAATGGCGCCGAGGGCGGCCAGGGAAAGGGCGCCGTCCACGCCGAAGAAGACAATGCGCAGGCTCGTCCTCTGACCTTCTCGAAGGGGCATGCCAGCTCCCGGTGGCTGTATCGAACCGCTACGCATCCCCGCGGGATGCATCAGGAAGCTGCCGGGGACGGCCCCGGCGAATCACGTGGTCGCAGGGCATCGGGAACGAACACCGCAGGCGCGGGAATCGGTGCGATAAACCATTGACAGCGGCGGGCGCTTAACTGTAATTGGACTGCAGGAATTCGTCACCGTGCACCGCCCTTCTCCGGCGTCCCATGCTCCTCCTGACAGACGCGTTTTCTCGAGTGGACCAGCTGCTCCGCCTCCGCGAACTATCGACCTGGCTGGCCGATGGCATCGCGTGGCTCCTGGGGCTGGTGCTTTCCCCCGACGCGGTAGCGCAGTTCGCGACGGCCGTGCGCCTCTCGGAACTCGCACGGTCAACCGTCATGACCGTGGTACTGCTGGCCTGGGTCTTTCCGGTCATCTTCCTCTTCGAGACGTTGGCCCGGAAGGGGCGGTCGCACTATGCCTCGAAGACGTTTGCCCAGGACCTTTTCTATGTGTTCTTCTATCAGGGTGGCTTCTACTTCATCCTGATCTGGTCCGCGATCGCCAACGTCTTCGAGTCACGGCTGGCCTTCCTCAAGATCGAGGTACTCGCGGGCCTCCCTGCCGTAGCGCACTGGCTGCTCTATTGGGTGGTCGTCGACTTCATCACCTACTGGTGGCACCGGGCCCTCCACACCTGGGAACCGCTCTGGGCTTTCCACAGCGTGCACCATGCCCAGGAGGAGATGAGCCTGATCAGCTCCTACCGGCTGCACCCTCTCGAGCAGATCGGCCAGAACCTGATCATGGTCGTGCCCCTGCTGGTGCTCGGGGTGCCGACGTTTCGCTGGCTGCCGCTCTACGCGGCCATGAACGTGATGGAGGCCGCGCAGCACTCCGCCCTCGACTGGACCTACGGGAAGGGCTACTACCTCCTGGTGAGCCCCCGGTTCCACTCCCTGCATCATTCCACCGAACCCAGGCTGCACAACAAGAATTTCGCCAAGCTGTTCAGCATCTGGGATTTCATCTTCGGCACCGGGGCCTACGAGGAAAGCCGTCCCGCGCGCATCGGGGTCGAGGGGATGCCCGTGCCCCGCACCATCGGGGCCCAGATGCTGGTGCCGTTTCAGCTGCTATTCCGCCGGAACCGGAGCGTGGCATGAGCGCCGTCTATCGCCGCAACCCGGCCATCGAGGCCTCCCCCATGCAGGGGGAGTCGCTGCTCTTCGACCCGGCCACCAACCGCTTCTGCCTGCTGAACGGCACCGCCGCATTCGTCTGGGACCGGCTGCAGGAACCCGCCACCGCGGAACACCTGGCGGCGGAAGTCTCCCGCCACTTCGAGGCGCCGGAGCCCGCCCGGGTGGAGCAGGACGTCCGCGCCGCCCTCCAGAAGTTTGCGGACCTTGCGCTGGTCACCCGGGAAGCCCTACTCTAGAGTCAGTCGTCCCCACCACCCAGGAGCTCGGAAATGGAAAACAAGGCACCATCGAACACCCCGGCCGGCGAAACCGTCCGGCGCCCGTACGAGGCCCCCGAAGTGATGGTGATGGATGAGAAGGAAGTGCTCAAGGTCTTCCAGGTTACCAGCGCCGGCGTGTCGTGGTGGGGCTGAGCCTCAGGCGCTGACGCTCGACCGCAGGGTGGGACCCGCTGGACACAGGGACGGGGTGAGTCGTGACTGAGGTCGCGCCGGCGTGGTGGCAAGCAGCCCCCGCCCTGGCGCGGCAACTGGACGCGGCCCCCGTCCCCGCCGTTTCGGAGTGGTACCGGCTCGGGGATGGCTACCTCGAGATCCGCTCGGATGATGGGCCCTTCCGGGAGCGACTGGAGCTGCTCTTCCGCGAATGCGCCGTCCCGGAGCCCGGGGCGGACGGGCTCCCTCGGGTCCGCTGCACCGTCCGGGCCCCCGAAGGCGCCGACGTCACCCTGGTGACCTTCGACGACCCCGAGCCCCTCGACCAGGTCCGGTTCGCCCTCGAACTCTTCCCGGACCGCGGCTACTCCGAAGCGCCCTCATCCGTCGCCGACTGGCGCCTCCTGACCCTCCCCAGTCCCGGCGGGACGGGAAGCCTGGCCATCTCCGGCGACCGGGTGCTGGTCCACCGTGCCACCCCCTGGCAGGCGCTGGTCGGCAGCATCGCGATGAGCCGGCTGTTCCGGTTGCAGCGGGGCCTGGTCTTCCTCCACGCCGGCTCGGTCGGGATCGGGGGGAGCGGGGTGCTCCTCCTGGGGCCCAAGGGGGCCGGGAAGACGACGCTCTCCCTGGCGCTCGCGGCCCGGGGCCATGCGCTGCTCGGGGACGAGATCGCGGCGGTGCGGCTCGCTACCCTGAAACTGGTCCCGGTGCGTCGCTCGCTGGCGGTGCGGGATGGTCCCCGGGCGGCCGCCGTCGGGGCGGCTCTGGATGGGGCGCAGGCGCCGTACGAGCCATTTCCGGACGGCACCCGGCGGCGCCGGGCCTTTGCCGGGCAGCTCTTCCCCGAACCCGCCGAAGCCCTGCCGCTCCGGCGGCTCGTCTTCCTCGGCGGGAAGGGACCGGCGGCCCGGCTGGAGCCGGTACCAGCCGGCCGTGAGCTGCTCGGCCTGCTGACCCCGCTCGGGGCCTCGGCCTGGGGCCGCTCACCGATTCACCTGATGCGGGACCTGCTCCGGCTGGTGAGCGAGGTGCCCGCCGTGCGGCTCGAGCTGGGACCACCCGAGGCGACAGCGGAACTGCTGGCCACCTCCATGGAGGATTGATGGGCGAGACGATCAGACAGAAGGCCGATCGCGTCGGCACCTTCCGGTACATCTCGGTCTTCCTGATGGAGACCCTGGCCCGGTGGATCCCGACCACCCCGGAACTCGAGGCCAAGGTCTTCTTCGGCCGGCAGGTCTGGGACTTCGCCCAGCACGCCGACTGGCTGGGCCGCCGCACCGGGGAACTGCGTTCCCCGATGCAGTGGTCGCTGCAGCCGGCGGACGGCTACCTGCGGGTGCTCCAGGCCATGGCCGGCGCCACCGGCACCATGGAACGGCTCGCCGGTTTGCACGACGGGCTGCTGCCCGACCTCGAGGCCCGCTACCGTGACTACATCGCCCGGACCGACCGGCTGAACGACGAGCCGACGGTCCGCATCCTGGAGCGGATCCTCTTCGACTTCGAACGGCTCCGCGCCGACCGCGCCGCCTTCCCCGCCATCCGGCCCGACCTCACGCTCACCGACGCCGGCTGGCCGGCCAGGATCGCCGCCATGGCCCGCGCCGAGACCGACTACGTCAGCAGCCGCGCCGCGGCCCGCGCGGCGGCCACCGCCTCATGAGCACCCCCGCGGATCGCACCAAGACGGTGAACGGCGTGGTGCTGGTGGCCGATCCGGCCCGCGAGCCCTGCTTCACGGTGGTCCAGACCGATGCCGAGCTGCAGGACTGGCCCGACATGTCGGAGGTCTCGCGCCGGGAGCGGCTGCACCGGCACATGAACAACGAGACCGGCGCCATCGAGATCGCCGCCCGCTGCCTGGTGGACTTCCCCGATGCCTCGTGGGACCTGCGGATGTCCCTGGCCCGCCAGGTGGCGGACGAGTCCCGTCACGCCAGCCTGCTGCTCCGCCGGCTCAAGGAGCTGGACGGGGAGAAGGGGCAGTTCCCCGTCGCCAACTTCGAGTGGGGCGTCACCCTGATGCTGGACAACCTCCCCGGCCGGCTCGCGGTGCAGAACCGCACCTTCGAGGCCGGGCTGATCGACATCCTCGGCACCATGCGCAACCGCTGGCGCGAGGTGGGCGATCACGAGACCGCTGACCTGCTCGAGGGGATCCTCGCCGACGAGGTCACCCACGTCCGCTTCGCCAACCGCTGGATCAAGCGGATCACCGAAGAGGATCCCCGGAACCTCCTCAAGGTGGCCATGGCGGTGCGCTACCTGGGCCAGGTGCTGGCGCGCCTCGAGCCCAAGGTGGGTGAGACCAACGCCGCCGGCTCCACCTGGACCGAGGAGCGCCGCCTGCCGCCGGCGGTGAACATCGAGGACCGGCGCGCCGCGGAGTTCACCGAGGAGGAGGTGGCCGAGGTGCTGCGCCAGGCGGGCTTCCGCTCCATCCTCCCCTCCCTCGCCGCGGGCAACTGACGCCATGGCCCCGAGCGACACCGCCCGCCCCCCGCTCGACCCGCGGCTCTTCGGCGACGGCCCCGCCCGCGACCCCCGCTTCACGGTGCGCGAGGTCTGGGCTGAACTGGAGAACTACCCCGACGGCACCCCGGAGCGGGACCACGAGTTCCTGCACCGGCAGATGAACGAGGAGATGTGCGTCATGGAGAACGCCGCCCGCAGCCTGGCGGACTTTCCCGACGCCGACTGGAGCGTGCGCAAGGGGCTGGCGCGGCAGTGCGCCGACGAGGCCCGGCACACCATGAACTATCACCGCCTGCTGCTGGCGCGGGGCGGCCACGTGGGCCAGTACCCCGTCACCAACTTCCAGTACCGCATCCTCGGGCGGATCGACAACCTGCTCGGACGGCTCGCGGTGCAGAACCGGAGCTTTGAGGCCGACGGCCTGGATGCCGCGACCCACGCCCTCGCGGAGGCGCGCGCCAAGGGAGACGAGGTGCTCGCCGAGACCTACGACGCCCAGCAGGCGGACGAGGTCTGTCACATCCGCTTCGCCAACGACTACATCAAGGCGCAGCTGCAGCAGAGTCCTCGCGTCGGGCTGCAGATCGCCCGGGCGCTGAACCTCTGCGCCGAGGCCTTTGCCCAGGTCTTCGCCGGCGGTGGCGAGGACGTGGAGAAGTACGGCGTGGCGGTGGAGGCGCGGCTCGAGGCGGGGTTCTCCCCCGAGGAGGTGGAGGTGGCGGTGCGGCAGTCGAACGAGCGGCGCGCGGCGGTGCGCGCCCGGCTGGGGGCCACATGACCCCAGGCCGGGAGTAGCGGCGATGGACGCCCTGCGGCAGCGCCTGGCCGAGTTCGCCGCGCTCATTCACCTGGGCCCCCTGGCGAAGTCCGCCATTCTCGGCGTCCTGGTGTACGGCGCCTTCCTGCTCGCCGCGATCCTGATCGAGCGTCGGTCCGGCGCCGATCCGGGCCGCTACCGCACCCGGAACTTCGCCCTCGACGTGCTGTACACCCTCTTCTACAAGGGCGGTTTCTACACCATCCTGGTGCTGGCGGCCGCGACCAACGCCCTTGAGTCCCGGCTGGCGTTCCTGCAGCTCAACCTGCTCCGCGGACTTCCCTGGTGGCTGGGGCTGGCCATCTTCTGGGTGGCCGGAGACTTCGTCACCTACTGGTGGCACCGGCTGCAGCACTCGAACCGGTTCCTCTGGGCCTTCCACAGCGTGCACCACTCGCAGGAGCAGATGACCCTGCTGACGGCCTCCCGGCGGCATCCGCTGGAGAACCTGAGCATGGATGTGCTGCTGTACGTGGTGATCTTCCACATGGTGCTCGGCATCCCCACCCGCGGGTGGATGCCGCTCGGCGTGTTCATCACCTGCCTCTCCGCCATGCAGCACGCGCAGGTGAGCTGGCGCTTCGGCCCGCTGCACCGGGTCTTCGTGAGCCCGAGCTTCCACGCCTATCACCATTCGGTCGAGGCGCGCCACGCCAACGCCAACTACGCCTTCGTCTTCAGCTTCTGGGACTATCTCTTCGGCACGGCCGTCACCGAACCCCAGCCCCCGGCCAGGTACGGGGTGGCCGGGCTCGACATGCCGGAAGGGGTGATCGCGCACCTGGTCCATCCCTTCCGCCTCATGTGGCGGTGGCGCCGGGGATACGAGCCGGCACCCGCGACGTCGCGGGCGCCCGTCCCCGAGACCCCCGCTCCCCTGACCTGAGCGGCAGCTCCGCGCGCCGCCGTTCACGCCAGCCGGGGCCCCCTCCGTTGAGCGACCCGCCCACCACCGACCAGGCCCTCGAACTGGCGCCGCTCCTCAAGCGGGCCGGCAGCGTCATTGAGTCCGAGATCCGTGGCTGGAGCATGGGTGGCACGCTTGCGCCGGGCACCCGAATCCGCATTCGCTGCGGCACCGCAGCCAGTTACCCTGCGGGTATCGTCATCGCGTTCGTCGGCGGCCGGGGCCTGGTGGGCCACCGGGTGGTGGGCTACGGGCGCCCGCGCGAGGGCGGCGCGCTGCTCCTCACTCGCGGGGACGGCACGCTGGTCTGCGACCCCCCGATCGAGCCCGAGCGGGTCCTCGGCGAAGTCATCGAATGGCGCGATGGCGAGATGTGGCGCCCGCTCCCCGCCGCGCCACCCCGCGGGCTCCTCAGGCGGGGGGCCGCCGCCGGAATGCTGCAACTGGTCCGGTCCGCCCTGGCCATGGACCCTCGACTGGCGGCCCGGATCGCGGTGCTGTTCGCCGCGGTGGCCCGCCGGCTCGCACCCGCCGGCCCGCCGCCGTGACCGACGCCCACCGGTTGCTGCTCGCGCTCCTCCGCCGCGACACCCGGCGCGACGCGATGCCGGCGTTCACCGCGGAGGAGTGGGGCGAGCTGCCCGCCGTCGCGCCGCGCGACCTCCACCCCTACCTGGCCTGGCGGCTCCCTCACCTCGTGGATCTCGCGGGTCTCCCCGTCGGGGTGGTGGAGTCGCTGGACCTCGCCCGCCGCGGCGCCGTCGTGGGCCACCTGCCACGGCAGGCCCTCCTGCGCCGGATCGCCCGGGCGCTGGCTGGCGCGGGGGTACCGTTCGTCGTCCTCAAGGGGGCCGCGCTGGCCCACCTCGCCTGGCCCGATCCAACGCTGCGCCCCATGGGCGACATCGACATCTGGACCCACCCCGACTCGATGGACCGGGCCGCCGCCGCGCTCATCGCCGCGGGGATTCCCTACTCGGCCCGGATGGAGCTGCGCCGCGCCGCCGCCGACCCGCTGGAGACCGCCACCGTGCGGGTCTTCGAGGCGCCGGGAACGGCGGTGGTGCTGGAGCTGCACGGCACTGTCCGCTCGATGGCCGCCACGGCGCCGGCATGGCTCGAGCTGGCGTGGGCCCGGGCCGCCCCCAGGGACCTGGGTGGCGTTACGGCCCTGGTGCCGCACGCCGAGGACATGCTGACCCACCTGGCGATCCACGCCAGCGTGCAGCACCAGTTCGCGATGGGCTTCCGCCCGCTGCTCGATATAGCGCTCTGGCTGGAACGGGAGGGTGGGAGCTGCGATTGGCTGGCGATGGGGGAACGGTGGCGCCGTGATGGCTGCCTGACGTGGGGCTCGCTCACCCTGGCGCTGGCGCGGGAGCTGCTCGCGGCGCCGGTTCCCCCAGGATTCCTGGAGCCGGCGGGTCTGCCGCCCGAGTTCGCGGAGCTGCGTGAGCTGGCGCTGGCGCAGGTGTTCGGGGCGGAGCGCACCCTCCCGCCCACCCTCGCCCGGTTGGCCACGACCCCGACCGTCGGCGGCCGGGGCCGCTGGCTGCTGCACCGGCTCACGAAGTGGTACTGGGAGGGACCGCCCGGGAGCCGCCGGGGGCCGCTCGAGGTGCTGCGCGGGGCAGCGGGGCGGATGTCGAGTGACCTGCGCACCAAGCTCCCCGCCTACCTGCGGGGGTGGCGCGACGGCTCACTGCGTGGGGAGGAGTTCCAGCGGCGCCAGGCGCTGGCGGCGGGACGGGAACGGCTGCTGGAGCTGGTGCGGCGGGTGGAGCCGCCGCGTCAGTAGTCGAGCGGCAGCCCGATGGTCTTTCCATCCCGGGCCGAGAGGTAGATCCCGATCAGCAGTTCCAGGGAGCGGAGCCCCTCGCGGCCGTCGGTCTCGGGCGGGGCCTCACCCCGGAGCGCCTTGATCACGTTGTCGTAGTAGAGCGGATGGCCGTAGCCGTACACCGAGGTGGTCTCGTAGCTCGCATTCTTGACCAGCTCGTCATCCGGATCCTGGGTCTCGAAGTGCCAGTGCTGCACCTCGTTCACCGCCACCCCGCCCAGTCGCACGGTGCCCTTCTCGCCCAGCACCGTGATCGAGCCCTCGAAGTTCTTCCCGTGCGCCAGCATGGTGACGCTCACCGAGCCCAGCGCGCCGTTCCGCCACCGGATGTTGGCCACCCCGGTGTCCTCCACCTCGATGTGCCGCGCGAGAGTCCCCACGAAGCTATGGACGCTCTCCACCGGCCCGATCAGCCAGTCGAGCAGGTCCACGTAGTGGCTGGCCTGGTTCATGAACGCGCCGCCGTCGAACTCCCAGGTGCCGCGCCACGGGGCGCTGTCGTAGTAGGACTGCGGCCGGCTCCAGAAGACATTGACGCTCACCATGAAGATCCGGCCGAAGCGGCGCTTGTCGATGGCCCGCTTGAGCAGCTGGATGGTCGCGTTCCGCCGGTTCTGCTTCACCACGAACAGCTCCACCCCGGCCTTGTCGCACGCGGCCACCATGGCCTGGCCATCGTGCCACCGGGTCGCCATCGGCTTCTCGGTCATGACGTGGCGCCCCGCCTCCGCCGCCTGGATGGTCTGGGCGGCGTGCATCCCGCTCGGCGTTGCCAGCACGATCACGTCGGCGCTCGACTGGGCCAGCAGCTGTTCCAGGCTCGAAAATCCCGCCACCCCGGTCCGGGCCACCGCTCGCTCCAGCGCGCCGCTGTCGCTGTCGCAGACCGCGACCAGTTCGGCCCGCTCCTGGTGGCGCTCCAGCGCCTCGATGTGCTTTTCCGCGATCCGGCCACACCCCACGAGGGCAAACCGGATGCGGCGATTGGAGATAGGGATGGTTGAGAGGGGCATGGGGTTAGAGTATAGCGCGGGACGGGAGAACGGGGAACGGGGAACGGGGAATGGGAGACGGGAGACGGGAGACGGGAGACGGGGATGGGGAACGGGCGGGCCCTGTGCCGCACCCCGGCGAGGCTGCCGAGGGGGAGTGCCGGAGGGTGCGCCGCTCGGCAGTCCCGCCGATTCGCTGCGGCCACCCTCCGGCGCGACAACTCGGCAGCCCGCCGGGGCAGTTGATCAGCCCCGGGGATCGCTTCGTCGTCCGCTCAGTCCTTGGTCACGCCCGAGAGTCCGACCAGTTTTCCGTTCCCACTCCCGCGCAACACGCCCCGGCTGTCCAGCACCAGCGGCGCCTCCCGCAGCACCCGCTTGTAGTCGATCTCGGAGTGGTCGGTGACGATCAGCGCGAGGTCGGTCCCCTTGAGCGCGGCGTCGGTCAGCGCGACGCTGTGCATCGGCAGCCCCTTGATGGGGGTGTGGCCGTCGTCCTTGATCTCGGGGCAGTGCGGATCGTGGTACGACACCACCGCGCCCTTCACCTGCAGCAGGTTGATGATGTCGAGGGCCGGGCTCTCCCGCAGGTCGCCGATGTTCTTCTTGTAGGCGACGCCGAGAACCAGGACCTTGCTCCCCTTGAGCGGCTTGGTGCGCTCGTTGAGGGCGTCGCTCGCCTTCTGCACCACGTAGGCCGGCATCTCGGCGTTGATCTCGCTGGCCAGCTCGATCATCCGGGTCTTGAAGTGCAGGGTGCGCATCTTCCAGGAGAGGTAGTGCGGGTCCAGCGGGATGCAGTGGCCGCCCAGCCCCGGGCCGGGGGTGAACTTCATGAAGCCGAAGGGCTTGGTCGCGGCCGCCTCGATGACGCCCCAGACGTCGAGCCCCAGCTTGTCGCAGGCCTGCGCCAGCTCGTTGGCCAGCGCGATGTTGATCATCCGGAAGGTGTTCTCGTACACCTTCACCAGCTCCGCCGCCTCCGGGCTCTCCACCGGCACCAGGGTGTCGAACACCTTGCCGTAGAGCGCCATCGCCGCCGCGTTGCAGCGCTTGGTAATGCCGCCGATGACCTTGGGGGTGTTGCGGGTCTGCCAGGTCGGGTTGCCCGGGTCCACCCGCTCGGGGCTGAAGCAGAGGCCGAAGTCGGTCCCCACCTTGAGGCCGGTCGATTCGAAGATCGGAAGCAGCACCTCGCGGGTGGTGCCCGGATAGGTGGTGCTCTCGAGAATGATCACCTGCCCCACCCGGAGCCCCGCCCGGCACGACTCCGCCGCGGAGACCACGTAGGACAGGTCCGGATCCTTGGTCTTGTTGAGCGGCGTGGGGACGCAGATCGAGATGACGTCGCAGTCCTTGAGCCGGGCAAAGTCGGTCGTGGCGGTGATCAGCCCCTGCTTGACGTAGCCCGCGAGCGTCTCGGCCGGGACATCCTCGACATGGCTCTTCCCGGCGTTGATCCCGGTGCAGACCGGCTCGCTGATGTCGCAGCCGATGACCTTGAAGCCGCTCCGGGCGACTTCCACGGCCAGCGGGAGCCCGACGTAGCCGAGCCCGACGATACCGACTGTGGCATTCCCCCGCGCAATCCGCTCCTGCAACTGCTCCAGACCGTCCGCCATGACCGCCGTACCCTGTCGTGAAAGTGAAGTGCCGCAAGGAGTTGTGGTGTCGGTGTACGAAGGTAGCGGGTCCCCTCCGCCGCCGTCACCCCCACCACCTTGCAAGCGCCGTGCGCGGAATCCCGACCACCCGCCGGGACCGCCCGGCCTTGTGAAACATTTCACATTTGATAATTATACCGGGTCGCCCGCGCCGCATGAAGTCACCCCCAAGGAGTCCGACCATGGCCACCGCCGCGCCCGTCAGCAAGCACGCCGTCTATCCGACGGATCAGATCGCGAAG
Source organism: uncultured Gemmatimonadaceae bacterium (assembly GCA_964585655.1). Lineage (GTDB taxonomy): Bacteria > Gemmatimonadota > Gemmatimonadetes > Gemmatimonadales > GWC2-71-9 > JADJOM01. The sequence continues at coordinate 46,294 of CAZPER010000008.1, forward strand.
CTCCTGGCCCCGCCGGAGCAGGAACGGCCGGGCACCAAGCTCCGCCGGCTGCTGCACGAGGCGCGGGACAAGGGCTCCTTCATCCACACCGCCGGCGCCTATGACGCCTACACCGCGGCCATCATGACCCGGCTCGGCTTCAAGGCGCTCTACGGCAGCGGCTGGCAGCTCGCGGCCGTGAAGAACATGTACCCCGACATCGGGATCTATCAGTCGCACCAGATGGTGGACCTGGCGCTGGAGCTCTGGAAAGGGATCGAGGGCGCCCGCCACACCCACTACTACGACACCGAAGGCAAGGAGCTGCTCGGCGTCCCCCCGATGTTCATGGACATGGAAGCCGGCTTCGGCGGCCCCACCCAGACCTTCGCCCTCGCCACCGAGCTGGTGCGCGCCCGGGTGGGCGGCGTCCACCTCGAGAACCAGGACCCCGCCGACCGCACCTGCGGCCACATCGTGAACGTGGGCAAGGCCAAGCGCGACAAGGTGCTGGTCCCCCGCGCCACGTGGCTGGCCAAGCTCAAGGCCATTCGCGCCGCCGCCGAGGCGGCCGGGGAGGACCTGGTGATCATCGCCCGGACCGACTCGATCGACGGTGCCCTGCCCGGTGAGTCGTCCGGCGGGGTGAAGATGGCGGTGGAGGATGCCTGGGAGGCGGCGGAGCTGGGCTGCGACGTGATCTGGGCCGAGTTCAACAACGTGGACCTGGAGCAGCCGCTGGCCTTCGCGGAAGGGGTGCGGAAGTACTACCCGAAGCAGATGCTCGGCTTCAACCTTTCTCCGTCGCTCTACTGGGGCAAGGCGAAGAAGGCGGGGAACCTGATCACCAACCAGCAGCTCGCCGACCTGGGCTACACCCTGCAGTTCTCGACCCTGTTCAACTTCCGCACCGCCGGCATGGCCCTGGACAAGGGGCTGCGGAAGTTCGCCAGCAAGGGCCTCGAGGCCCTCGCCGACCTGCAGATCGAGGAAGATGAAGCGGCCGGCGGCCCCCCGATGACCAAGATGCACCAGAAGCTGGCCGGCATGAACCGGTGGCTGATCCTGGAGTCAGTGCTGTCGGGGAAGGCGTAAGGCGATTGGGCGATTAGGCGATCAGGCGGTTAGTGGTACACCGAACGGGCGGGGCTCCAACGAGGAGCGCCGCCCGTTTCTCAATCATCCAATCACCCAATCGCCCAATCGCCCCCTACCCCGCCGCCCGCCGCTCCACCCGGCGCTCGTCCACCACCTCCACCCCATCCCGCCGGAGCTGCTCTGCCTGCCACGGCGCCAGCCGCACCCGCACCCGGTGGTACTCCCCGAAGACGCTCTGGTCCACCACCTCGCCGAGACGGTAGAGCGAGGCGAGCCGCGCCCCGTCGGCGAGCGGCACCAGCACCACCACCGGTGGCCGGAGTTCGCGCTCACGCTGCCGCAGCTCGGCCTTCACGGATTCCAGGCCGTCGAGCCGCTGGGTGGTGGCGAGCAGCGCGTCGGGATAGAGCGCCCGGGCCCGCGCCGCGAAGGCGGAGGGATCGGCCACCTGGTCCATCTTGTTGAACACCGGCACCAGCGGCAGCTCGCCTACGCCCACCTCCGCCAGCACCTCGTCCACCACCCGCATCTGCTCTTCCCAGCCGGGGTGGCTTGCGTCCACCACGTGCAGCAGCAGGTCCGCGCCCCGCACCTCTTCCAGCGTGGCGCGGAAGCTCGCGACCAGGTGGTGGGGCAGCTTGCGGATGAAGCCCACGGTGTCCGACACCCGCGCCCGGCACCCCTCGCCCAGGTCCACCTCACGGGTGAGGGTGTCGAGGGTGGCGAAGAGCCGGTCCTCGACGAAGATGTCGTGCTCGCCGGAGAGCATCCGCAGCACGCTCGACTTGCCGGCGTTGGTGTAGCCCACCAGCGCGACCGACAGCAGTGGGGTCCGGTTGGCCCGCAGCACCTCACGGTGCTTTTCCCACTCCGCCAGCTTCTCCCGGAGCAGCTGGATCTTGCGCCGGATCATCCGGCGGTCGGTTTCGAGCTGGGTTTCGCCGGGGCCCCGGAGGCCGATGCCGCCGCGGATACGGGACAGGTGGGTCCACATCCGCGCGAGGCGCGGCAGCAGGTAGGCGAGCTGGGCCAGCTCGACCTGCAGCTTGGCTTCGTGGGTGCGGGCCCGGGTGGAGAAGATGTCGAGGATCAGCTCGGCCCGGTCCATGACCCGGCTCTTGAGCTCCTTCTCGAGGTTGGCGCCCTGGTTGGGGGTGAGCTCCTCGTCGAAGATCACGAGGGTGGCGCGGGTCTCGGTCATCAGGGCCCGCAGCTCCTCGACCTTCCCTTCGCCGATCAGCGTCGCCGGGTTGGGCGAGGCCACCTGCTGCGACAGCCGGCCCACCACCACCGCGCCCGCGGTGTCGGTGAGCCGGGCGAGTTCATCCAGGTGCTCGGTGAGATGGTCGGCGTCCTCGGAGCCCTTGCGCGGGGCGCCCACCAGGACGGCGCGCTCCGCCGGCGGCTCGATCGTGATCAGGTCGCGAATGCGGACCGCCCTCCCGCTACGGCTTGAGCAGGGGCACGTTCCCCTGCCCCGTGAACGGCACCTCGAAGCTCGCCCCAACCGGCGTGTTCACCGTGAACTTCCCCGCGATGGTGTAGTTCACCGCGCCGTAGTCCAGCAGCGCCCGCGCCGCGCTCCCCACCCCGGACCAGCGGAAGGTGAGCGGCACGGTGAGCACCGTGGTGTCGTTCGCCGCGAGGGTGAACGGGTTGTCGAGCAGCACGTCCCCGAACCGGGTTCCCTCGATGTCGAGCCCCGCGCTCAGCCCCACGCCCTTGAGGACCAGCTTGTTGGGATTGTGGAAGGCGAGCCCCACGTCGAGCGTCCCCCCGCTCAGCCCCAGGTTGCGGACCGCGAGGTGGTGCAGTTTGACATCGGGCTGGAGGATGCTGGCCGGATTCACGGCTCCGGGCCCGCAGGCGAGCGTCAGGGCCACGAGGGCCAGGGGAAGGGTGCGCATGGGTGCAATATAGGTGGGGGGCTCGGGGAAGCGGAGAACTGGGGAAACGGGGAAACGGGGAAACGGGCCTGCCGGAAAGCGAGTACTCCGTTTCTCCGTTTCTCCATTTCTCCGTTTGTCCAGTTCCCCGTTGCCCCCTACCCCCCGCTCTCCCGCTGCTTCCCCCACCACTCCAGCCGCTCCCGGATCCGCTTCTCGAACCCCATCTCGCCGGGCTGGTAGAAGGCGGCGCCCTTGAGCTTCTCCGGCAGGTAGTCCTGGGCCAGGTAGCCGGTGGGGCTGTCGTGGGCGTACTGGTAGCCGGCGCCGTAGCCCAGGTCCTTCATGAGGTCGGTGGGGGCGTTCCGGATGTGGAGCGGCACCGGCTCCGCCGGGGTGCGCCGCGCGGCCTCCAGCGCGGCCCTGAGGGCCAGCATGCTCCGGTTGGACTTGGGCGCCGTGGCCAGGTAGATCGTCATCTCCGCCAGCGGGAGGTACCCCTCGGGAGGGCCCAGCATGTGATAGGCATCCCGCGCCGCGACCGCCAGCTTGAGCGCCTCCGGATCGGCCAGGCCGATGTCCTCCGCCGCCATCGCGATCGCGCGGCGAAAGAGGGTCATCGGGTCCTCGCCCCCCTCGAGCATCCGCGCCATCCAGTAAAGCGCGCCCTGGGGGTCGCTCCCCCGGAGCGACTTGTGATAGGCGGAGAGCAGGTTGAAGTGCTCCTCGCCGCTCTTGTCGTAGGCGGGCACCCGGCGGCCCAGCGCCTGCACGATGCCGGCCGCCGTGATCACGCCCCGCGGTCCGACCAGCCGGGCGCAGTTCTCCAGCACGGTGAGGGCCCGCCGGGCGTCGCCATCCGACTGCTCCGCCAGGAGCGCCAGCGCCCCCGGGTCGGCGCTCAGTTCCAGCACCCCGAGCCCCCGCTCCCGGTCGGTCAGGGCCCGTTCCAGCAGTGACGCGATCACGGCCGGGGTGAGCGCCGCCAGCACGAACACCTGGCAGCGGGAGAGCAGCGCGCCATTGAGCGCGAAGCTCGGGTTCTCGGTGGTGGCGCCGATCAGCGTGACCGTTCCCCGCTCCACGTGGGGCAGGAAGGCGTCCTGCTGCGCCCGGTTGAAGCGGTGGATCTCGTCGCAGAAGAGCACCGTCCCCCGCCCCAGCACCCGGCGCTGCTCCGCCTCGCGGATGATCTCCTTGACCCGCGGCACCCCGTCCAGCACCGCCGAGAGCTCCACGAATTCCCGCTCGGTGTGCTGCGCGATGAGCCGCGCGATCGTGGTCTTGCCGGTCCCCGGGGGGCCCCACAGGATGCAGCTCCCGACGTCGCCGCGGCGGATGGCGTCTCCCAGCGCGCGTCCCGGCCCGAGCAGCGCCTCCTGCCCCAGGCATTCCTCGAGGGTGGCGGGGCGCATGCGGGCCGCGAGCGGCTCCGGCAGCGCGAAGAGCGACGGCGCGGTCATCGGGGGGCGGGGGGGGGCCTAGTGGCCCCCCGCCTCGACCAGGAGGCGGGTCAGGAGGAACGCCGCGGCGCCGCCGAAGAAGGCCAGCGGCGTACGCCAGCCGCGCCTGGCCTGGAACTCGGGGACCAGGTTGGACGCGGCCACGTAGAGCGTCACCCCGGCGCTGATGGCCAGCCCATGGCTGACGAGCGGCGCGCTCACCTCGGTGAGCAGCACGCCGGCCACGGTGGCGACGCCCAGCAGCGCCGCGGCCCCCAGCGCCCGGCTGGCGCTCTGGCCCCCCGCCAGCATCACGCTGGCCATCGCCACCCCCTCCGGCAGCTTGTGCAGGAAGACGGCCAGGAAGAGCAGCAGGCCGAGCGAGCCGGAGACCAGGAAGCCGCTGGCGATCGCCACGCCATCGAAGAAGGTGTGCAGCAGCAGCCCCGCCAGCGCGGTCAGCCCCTGCCGCGGGCTGATCCGGTGGGTCTCCTCGCCAAAATGGAAATGCGGCACCAGCACATGCTGGGCGAGGTGCACCGACAGGTAGCCGAGCAGGATGTAGAGCGGCGCCGCGGCGTCCCGCGCGATCGCCTCGGGGGCCACCTCAAGCAGCGCCACGCTGAGCATGAAGCCGGCCCCGAAGGCCAGGAACATCTCGATCGCGGCGAGGCTCCGCCGTTCGTGGCGCACCACCGCCCACCCGCCGGCCAGGTTCCCCACCGCCGCCACCATGGCGAAGATCAGGGCCGTCATCCGAGGCTCCGGGCATGGTGCAGCAGGGTCTCGCGGTCGTTGAGCGAGGGATCGTCCACCACCAGCGCCAGCAGCCGGTCGAGCAGCAGGCCCATGGCGGGCCCGGCCGGCACCCCGGCCTCCCGCAGGTCCTGCCCGCTCACCGCGAGCTGCCGCCGGGTGAGCGGTTCGCCCCGCTCCCGGATCCCCTTGAGCACCGGCTCCCACGCCGGCTGGGTGCCATGCCGCAGCCGCCAGAGCACCGTGAGGTCCTCCGCCGCGTCGCCCGCCGCCGCCATCCACCGGCGCACCTCCACCACGCCGTTCCCCGCCGGCTCCGGCGGTCCGATCACCATCGCCGCCGCGCGCGCGATCTCCGCGTTCGACGCCTTGAGCCGCACCAGCACCGCCATCGGGTCGAGGCAGAGCAGCGTCGTGAGCAGCACCGGATCGCGGGGCACCTCCCCGGCCCGGGCGCCGGTGAACCCTTCCAGCGCCGCGGCCCGTTCCGGCAGCCGGCCCACCGTGCCGTGCCGCCGCACCAGCGGGGAGCCGGTGGGGGAGACCGACGGGGTCGGGGTGGTGGATTGCTCCGCGAGCAGTTCCGGCAACCAGACGCGCGCCGCCCCGCTCGTGAGCCAGAGCTCCAGCAGCCGGGGAATCGACCGCGCGGTGCGCAGTCCCTTGAACCACTCCTCCCGCACCCGCTCCGCCGAGAGCCGCGCCAGCCCCGGCACCGAGCGGAGGATCGCCGCCCAGGTGTCCGGCTCGATGCCGAACTCGAACCTTGCCGCGAAGCGGAGTGCGCGGAGGATCCGGAGGTAGTCCTCGCGGAAGCGCTGCTCCGGCTCCCCAACCGCCCGCACCAGCCGGCCGGTGAGGTCCGCCGCGCCGTGGAACGGGTCCCGCCACTCGTACCGCAGCGGGTGGTAGGCGATGGCGTTGATGGTGAAGTCGCGCCGGGCGAGGTCCTCCTCCAGCGTGGCGCCGTACTCCACCACCGCGTGGCGGCCGTCGGTCTGCACGTCGCGGCGGAAGGTGGTGACCTCGTGGTGCCGCCGCCGGGTCCGCACCGCCACGGTGCCGAAGCGTTCCCCCACCGCCACCACGTGCTTGAACAGCCGCTGTACCTCTTCCGGCCGCGCGGCGGTCGCAATGTCGTAGTCGGAGTTGGGCTCGCCGAGCAGCGTGTCCCGGATGGCACCGCCGACGCACCAGGCCGCGTGCCCCGCCTCCTCCAGCACGCGCGCGATCTCCAGGACGTCCTCGGGGATGTCGAGCCGCTCAGGGAACGGCACCGTCAGCTCCCCGCCCCGTAGGAAGTGCCCGCGGACAGGGCGATCACCAGCTCCATCCGGGCCTGGGCCACGGTGCGCGCCCCGGCGGGAATGACGCCCGCGCGCACCAGCGTGGCGCCCCCGCCCTCGAAGGCGTAGATCGGCGTCACGGCGCCGAATGGACAGCGCGTGGCAAGGACCACGGGCTTCCCCTCCTCCAGCCAGCGGTGGATCGCCGGCACCGCCCCGGGCGGCAGGTTGCCGCTCCCGAACGCCACCAGGACCACGCCGTCGTGGCCCGGGCGCGCCAGGTCGAGCAGCGCGCCATCATCACCGATGACCATCGGCACCAGCGCCACCTTGGCGCGGAGCCCGCCCGGCACCGCGAGCGGGCGCCGGGCCGGCACCGGTGCCGTGAACTGCACGCCTCCCGCGCCCGCAGACCCCACCGTGGCCGCATGCGGCGCCCCGAAGGCGCGGAGCGCCGTCGCCTGCATCTTGGCCACCTCGCTCCCGTCGAAGATCTCCCCGGCGAAGACGACCATCGTCCCCCGTCCCCGCGCCGCGGGCGCGGCCGCCACTCGCGCCGCGTCCGTGAGGTTGCGCGGCCCGTCCCAGCCGGCGTCGCTCGAGGTGAGCATGGCGCCGGTCACCACCACCGGCACCGCCGGCTCCACCGTCCGCGACAGGAGATAGGCCGTTTCCTCGATGGTGTCGGTCCCGTGGGTGATCACGACCCCGTCCGGCCGTTCCGTGGCGATCACCTCCGCCACCCGGTTCCGGAGCGCCCACAGCGTCTCCTGCCCCATGTGGCAGGCCGGCAGCCGGCCCCAGTCCTCGATGCGGTACGGGGCCACCCGCTCCAGCTCCGGCGCGAACCCCACCAGCGCGGCGCCGCCGTGGGCCGGGACGTTGCCGCCCGCCCGCTCGTCCCGCTGCATGGAAATGGTGCCGCCGGTGAACAGGAGATGCAGCATCAGGCGCCCGTCACCCGCACAACACGCTCCCCCCGTTCACGTTCAGGACCTCTCCCGTGATGTGGCGGGCGAGGTCGCTGCAGAGAAACAGGATGGGACCGGCGACATCCTCCGGCGCGGCGACGCGGCGGAGCGGAATGCCGGCCTCGATCCGTTCCCGGCCGCCCCCCGCAAAGGCTTCGCGGCACATCTCGGTGTCCACCCACCCCGGCGCGACGCAGTTGACGGTGACGCCGGGCGCGCACTCGACGCAGAGCGACTTCACGAAGGCGATCATCGCCCCCTTGGTGGCGGCGTAGTCGGCGTGGTGCGCCTCGCCCCGCTGGCCCGCCGTGCTGCCCACCAGCACCACCCGCCCGGGCGTGCGCATCCGCTGGAGCGCGGCGCGGGTGGTGTAGAAGATGGCGTCGAGGTTGGCGCGCATGGTGCCGACCCAGCGGGCATCCGCCATCTCCTCCACCGGGACCTCCTCCGGCGGCCAGATCCCGGCGTTGCCCACGAAGATGTCCAGCGGCCCGAGCTGGGCGGCCACGGCGCCGAAGATCCGCTCCACCTCCGCGGGGTCGCCATGATCGCCGGCCTCCACCCAGGCCCGGCGCCCCAGCTGCCGGATCTCCGCCGCCACCGCCTCGGCGTCCTCCCGCCGGCTGTGGCAGGTGAGGGCCACGTCCGCCCCGGCCTCCGCCAGCAGCAGCGCCGTAGCGCGACCGATCCCCCGTGAAGCGCCGGTGACGAGTGCGGTCCGGCCGGCCAGCGAGATCATGGTCTGTCGTCTCCCTGGGGCCGCCCCAGCAGCGCCCGCAGCCGGTCGGCGATCGAGAAGCGCCAGGTGAGCGGCGGGACCATCTCGGTCAGGTGGTCATCGAGGATCGCGCGGGGGTTCTTGACCAGCAGCAGGTCCGCCTGCAACCGGCCCTCGTGCGCCACCAGCTCATCCCATGCGCCGCGGAGCGAGCGCTGGTCACCGTGGTTGTCTGCGGCGACGATGTCCGCCAGCCCTTCGGCCACCAGTTCCCGGGCCCGGTCGCCGCGGGGCCGGGGGGAGAGCAGGGTCGGGCCGTCCACCTGCAGCAGGGTGCCGAGGTTCTTCCAGCGCCGGGCCAGCTCGATGTGACAGCACTTGTACCGCTCCGGGTGCGCCAGCACTGGCACCAGTCCGATCGCGACCACCAGCGCCAGCGCGTGCTCCACGGTCTGCGCCGCCACCATCCGGGGAAACTCCACCAGGATGTAGCGGCTGCCGTTGAGCGTGACCTTCCGCTCGGCGGCGATGATCGGGTCCAGCGGGCGGTCCAGCATCACCTCCGCCCCGCGGTGCAGCGACACCTCCGGCGGCGCCGCGGCACTGAGCGCGGCAAAGGCGCGGTCGTGCAGCGGCGGGGCCCCCAGCGGTGCCTGGCTGGCCAGCAGGTGCGGAGTCAGTGCGACGGCGCGAATGCCCTGCTGCGCCATCCCGCGCAGCACCGTGACCGACTGCTCCACCGTCTTGGAGCCGTCATCCACTCCCGGCAGGAGGTGACTGTGGAGGTCAATCACTCAGACGATGCGCTCAGCCGCGAGCAGCCCCTCCGTGAAGGCGCCGAGCCGGTCCGGGTCGGCCTCCGCCTGGGCCAGCAACGCCAGGGTGATGAGGGCATCGGCCGCCAGCAGGTCCAGCGCGATGCCCCGGTCCCCCGGGTGTTCCTCGACGATCGCCAGCACCCGCTCCGCCGCCAGCGCCACCTGCTCCGCGGCGGTCTCCCCCTCCTCGATCATGGCGGCGTGCTCCAGCACCCGGTCGCGGAGCACCGGCGGCCCGCCGCCGGTGCGCGCCTCGAGCCAGGCCCGCCGCTCCTCAAGGCGGAGGGGATCGGTCATGCGCCAAGCCAGGCGGCGACGAGCGCGGGGGTGGCCTCCCGCGCCGCGCCGAGGCGGGCGGGATCACCGGCCCCGGCGGAGGCGAAGCCGGGGCGCCCACCCCCCTTGCCGCCGCTCACCGCCGCGATCCGATTGACCAGGTCTCCCGCCTTGCGGCCCGCCTTGACCAGGTCGTCGGTCAGCGCCACATGGACCGCGCCCCGCCCGGCGGAGGAGAAGAGCACCAGCACCGTGCCCTTCTTGCCCTCGCGGAACCGGTCCGCGATGCCGGCCACCTCGTCGCGGTCTTCGCTGGCGGTCTCCACCAGGGTGACGTGGACGCCATTGACGTCGAAGTTCTCCCCCTCCGCCGCGGGCTGGGTCCCGGACTTGAGCAGCTGAGCCAGGCGCGCTTCCAGTTTCTCCCGCTCCTGCCGCACCTGCTCCAGTTTCCGCAGCACCTGGTCGGGGTGGGCCTTGAGCTGCTCGGCCACCTGCTCGAGCAGCGCCTCCTCGCGGGTCACGCTTCGGTAGGCCTCGGGGCCGGTGATGGCCTCCACCCGGCGCACCCCGGCGGCAACGCCGCCCTGCCCCGCCAGGCGAAAGAGGCCAAGCTGCCCGGTGCTGCGGACATGGGTGCCGCCGCAGAGTTCGATCGAGGGCCCCATGCGCACTACGCGGACCCGGTCGCCGTACTTCTCGGAGAAGAAGGCCATGGCGCCGAGCTTGAGGGCGTCGGGATAGGGCATCTCGTCGGTGGTGACGGTGAAGTTCTCCAGGACCTGGTCGTAGACGTCGCGCTCGATGGTGTCGGCGAGGGCGGGCTCGATGGGGCCGTGGTGCGAGAAGTCGAAGCGGAGCCGGCCCGGCTCCACCAGCGATCCCTGCTGCCGCACGTGGGTGCCGAGGTGCTTGCGGAGGGCCCAGTGGAGCAGGTGCGTGGCGCTGTGATTGCGCTCGATGTCGCGGCGCCGGGCACGGTCTACGGTGGCCTTGACCCGGCCGGGAGCAAACTCCCCCGCCAGGCGGCCAACGAGAACCTGGCCCTCGGGTGCCTTGCGGACGGACTCGACCTGAAGGGCCCAGCCGTCCCCGAGGACGGTGCCGGTGTCGCCGACCTGGCCGCCGGATTCGGCGTAGAAGGGGTTGTCGGCCAGGCGGAGTTCGAACTGGTCGCCGGCGCTGCGGTAGGCGGCGACGGTGGTGTCGGCGTCGGTGTTGTCATACCCCGTAAAACGCGGCGGCTTGCTATCAAGAACCGTCCACTCCGTCGCTTCCCCACGTTCCCCGAGGCGTCCCGAGTCCCCCCCGCCCTTCTGGGCCCGCCGCACCTCGCGCGAGCGCTCCCGCTGCTCCGCCAGCGCCACCTCGAACCCCGCCAGGTCCACCCGGAGTCCCCGCTCCCCGGCGATGATCTCGGTCAGGTCGATCGGAAAGCCGAAGGTGTCGTACAACTTGAACGCCTCCGCCCCGGTGATGGCCGTGGCCCCCGTGGCGAAGATCTCCTCCAGCCTCCGGAGCCCGCCCTCGATGGTCTCGAGGAAGCGCTCCTCCTCCTGCCGGGTGACGTCGGCGACGTAGGCCGCCTTGGCGCGGATCTCGGGATAGGCCGCGCCCATGTCCCGCACCACCACCTCGGTGAGCGGCGCCAGCGTCGGCTCCTTCCGCCCCAGCAGCCAGGCGTGCCGCACCGCGCGCCGCAGGATCCGGCGCAGCACGTACCCCCGCCCCTCGTTGCTGGGATACACCCCGTCGGTGAGCAGGAAGGTGACCGCGCGGGCATGGTCCGCGAGCACCCGGAACGACCCCCCCGCCGGCCCCCGGTCGTATGCCTTCCCTACCAGCTCCGCCACCCGCATGAGCAGCGGCATGAAGAGGTCCGTGTGGAAGTTGGAGTCCTCTCCCTGCAGCACGCTCGCGATCCGCTCCAGCCCCGCGCCGGTGTCCACCGACGGTTTGGGGAGGGGAATCAGCACCCCATCCGCGGAGCGGTCGAACTGCATGAACACCAGGTTCCAGATCTCGAGCATCTGCCCCGACTCGGCCAGTTCCTCGAACTCCACCTGGGGGATGACCTCGCCCTCGAGCCGCCGCGCCGCGGTGTCCTCGAGCCGCCGCAGATCCACGTAGATCTCCGAACATGGCCCGCACGGCCCCGTGTCCCCCATCTGCCAAAAGTTGTCCTTGTCGCCCAGGCCATAGATGCGATGGTCCGGCAGTCCGGCGATCTCGCGCCAGAGCCCGCGCGCCTCGTCATCGGTGTGATGCACGGTGACCCGGAGCCGCACCGGGTCAATGCCGAGGTACTGCTTCGAGGTGACGAACTCCCAGGCGAACCGGATGGCGTCCCGCTTGAAATAGTCACCGAAGGAGAAGTTCCCCAGCATCTCGAAGAAGGTGTGATGCCGGGTGGTGTGGCCCACCTGCTCGAGGTCGTTGTGCTTGCCGCCGGCCCGGACGCACTTCTGGCAGGTGGTGGCGCGGATGTAGTCCCGCCGTTCCATCCCCAGGAAGAGGCCCTTGAACTGGTTCATGCCGGCGTTGGTGAAGAGCAGCGTCGGGTCGTCGGCCGGGAGCAGGGATGAAGAAGGCACCTCGCGGTGCCCCTGGCGGACGAAGTAGTCGAGGAAGAGGCGGCGGATCTGGGCGGCTTTCATAGACCGGGGAATATACCGGCCGACCGCGCCGAGAGCCAAGGCACGTCAGGACTTAGCGCGCATCAGCTGGGTAACCAGTTCGCTCACCCGGGAGCCACTGAACCCCCGCCGCGCCAGGAAGGCGAGCACCCGCCGGCGGCGGGCGTCCGGCGCAACCGCCGCCAGTTGCCGCAGGCGCCGCTCCGCCAGCTCGCGGGCGATCGGGAGGGCGTCGTCCTGGGATTCCCACTGGGCCGCGAGGGCTGCCTCGATGTGGCGCCGGTCCACGCCCAGCGCCTGCAGGTCCCGCCGGAGCCGGGCGGGTCCCCGCCCCCGCGCCGAGCGGGACTCGACGAAGCGGCGGGCAAAGGCCGCGTCGTCCACCAGACCGGCCGCCTGCGCCCGGCCGATGGCGTAGTCCACCGCCGCCGGCGGGTGGCCCTTCTGCTGCAGGCGGCGGCGCAGCTCCGCCACCGCGAAGTTGCGTCGCTCCAGCGACCGGAGGGCGGCCCGCCAGGCCCCTTCCTCGTCCGCCGCCTGCCCCGCGTCCGCCTGGCGCGGCTCGTCCCACTCCGCGCCCACGGCCAGTCCCCGCACCGGGGCGTCCTCGTGCACGGTACAGAACACCTTGCCGTCCACCACCAGCCGGAATGCCCCGGGGCGGCGCGGGTCCGGCTCGAGGGCCGTGATCCGGGACATCGGGCTTGGGCCTATTCCTCGTCGTCGGCGGCGACGCCGACCACCGCGCCGGCCTTCATGCCAAGGAAGTCCTTCACCTTGGCCTCGATCTCGGTGAGCAGCGCCACGTTGTCCTTGAGGAACAGCTTGGCGTTCTCCCGCCCCTGGCCGATGCGCTGGTCGCCGTAGGAATACCAGGCCCCCGACTTCTGGATGATGTTCGCCTCCGCGGCGATGTCCACCACCAGCGAGACGTGACTGATTCCCTCGTCGAACATGATGTCGAACTCCGCCTGCTTGAACGGCGGCGCCACCTTGTTCTTCACCACCTTCACCCGCACATGGTTGCCGATCACCGCCTCGCGCTCCTTGACGGGCCCCACCCGGCGGATGTCCAGCCGGAGCGAGGCGTAGAACTTGAGCGCCTTGCCGCCGGTGGTGGTCTCCGGATTGCCGAACATCACGCCGATCTTCTCCCGCAGCTGGTTGATGAACACCACCGCGGTGTGGGAGCGGTTGATGCCCCCGGCGAGCTTCCGCAGCGCCTGGCTCATGAGCCGGGCCTGCAGCCCCATGTGACTGTCGCCCATCTCGCCCTCGATCTCCGCCTTGGGCACCAGCGCCGCCACGGAGTCGATGACGATCAGGTCCACCGCCCCCGAACGCACCAGGATCTCCACGATCTCCAGCGCCTGCTCCCCGGTGTCCGGCTGCGAGACCAGCAGGTTCTCGATGTCCACGCCCAGCCGACGGGCGTACTCGACGTCGAGAGCGTGCTCCGCGTCCACGAAGGCCGCCACGCCCCCCAGCTTCTGCACGTTCGCCACCAGGTGGAGGCAGAGCGTGGTCTTGCCGGAGGATTCCGGGCCGTAGATCTCGGTGATCCGCCCCCGCGGCACCCCGCCGATCCCGATCGCGGCGTCGAGGTTGATGGCGCCGGTGGAGATCGCGGCCACCTTGACCCGCGGGCTCTCCGAGCCCATCCGCATGATGGAGCCCTTCCCCAGCTGCTTCTCGATCTGGGAGATCGCCAGGTTCAGGGCCTTGCGACGCTCGGCGTCGAGCTTGGTCTCTTCGGCAGCCATTTGGGTGCTCCGTAGTATTTTTGTGGATGTATTTGCGTCACCTGCAGACGCAGACGAATCTATTACCGAACATCATCCGAAGCAATAGTGAAGTTGTGGCGCAATTCGCTTCACCTCAAACCTAGAGACGCCAGGCGTCTTCCAGGTGCGTCACCAGCGCCGGCCCCCCGTGGACCGCACAGACCTCCACCACGTCGAAGCGGTAGCTGTCCTCCGGCCGCCCATGCCGGAGCCGCCAGACCTCCGCCACCCGCGCCAGCGTGCGCCGCTTCCGCCAGCCGATCGCCTCCCGCCCCGACCCGAACCCGGTCCCGCCCCGCGTCTTCACTTCGACAAAGGCCACCAGGCTCCCCTTCCGGATGACCAGGTCGAGGTCGTTGTGCCCCAGGCGGAACCGGTGCGCCTCGAGGGTCCACCCGCGCCGCTGGAGCCAGCGGATGGCGGCCTCCTCGCCGGCCAGCCCCAGCTGGTGGCGCGGATCGCGGAACGTGGGGGGAGGAACGGAGCGCGGCATCGGGCCCGAGTATAGGGCCCGCTGCCGCACGGGAGGGGTACTGGATGCTGCGCTGCGGGGCGCGGGAACGCGCGACGGGGAGGCCCGAGGGGCGCGGCGCCGCAGGGGCGACCGGCCGGTCGCCCCTACAGCGCCGCGTCGAGGAAGCTCTTGAGGTCCACCTCGTTCACGTCGGGTTCCCCCGGCTGCAGGTTGTCCAGCAGGCCCGCGTCCAGCCGGCGCTCGAGGTCATGCACCAGGTAGAAGAGGTGCTCGAAGTCCTCGATCACGAACAGCAGCGGCTGGTAGTGATGGATCTCGAAATACTGATTGAGGATCCACTCGGTCTGCGCCGGCACCCGCTGCACCTGGGGCGACTCGACGCAGTGCTCCAGTTCGCCATAGCTCGACAGCAGCCCGCTGCCGTAGGCCCGGACGTGGCCCGGCCCGATCGGCACCCCGGGGCTTTCCCGCATCAGGCCGAATTCCACGGTGAACCAGAAGAAGCGCGCCAGCCCCTTCACGTTGCTGGTCAGCACCCGGATCCGCTCCGCCTCGTCCGTGATTTCGCCGGCCCGGCGCGCCGCCCGCTCGGCGAACTGCCCGAACCGCACCAGCGCGTCGGCGAAGGCGCGGTCGGTGTGCATCGGCACATGGCCCGCGATGTCGTGGAAGATGTCGGGCTCGGGCAGGTAGTCGAGGCTTGCGCCGTCCCGCACCGTGATGGTGGTGGGGAATTCGCGCCGCTTGAGGCAGTCGAAGAAGAGGTACGCCGGCACATAGCCGCTCACCGGCTTGGCGCTGAAGCCGGTGCGGGGCTCGAGGAAGCGATTGATGTCCTCGCACCGCGGCACCCGGTTGGGATCGAGCCGCAGGGTGGCAACCCCCTCGAGGAAGCGGGGATTCGCGTACCGCTCCCAGCGGGGCCGCATCCGCTCCAGCAGCCGGCTCCAGGTGCGGTGGTTCTCGTCGCTGTACAGCTCGTAGGGCTGGCCGATGTAGAGCTGCCCGCTGGCCTGGGCGTGCTCGATGAACGGTGCCCGGGTCGTGGTGAGCCCGGGCGCGATGCCGTCGAGGGCGAGGTCGGTAGTCATCGGTGCTCCTTGAAGAGAACGCGGCTCGTGACCGCTCAGCCTGCACGGACCAGGCCGCGGCACTCGCCGAGGCCGATCCGGACCGCTCCATCCCGCTCGCAGTAGCCGGCGAGCACCACCTCGTCCCCGTCCTCGAGGAAGGTGCGGGTCTCGCCCCCCGGCAGGGCCAGCGGCTCCTTGCCCCGCCACGACAGCTCCAGCAGGCAGCCGCGCTCCTCCCGGGTCGGTCCCGACACGGTGCCGCTGCCGAGGAGATCGCCGGGCCGCAGGTTGCAGCCGTTGCTGGCGTGGTGGGTCAGCAGCTGGGCCAGGGTCCAGTACATCTGCCGGAAGTCGCTCCGGCTGAGCCGCGCGGGCGGCATCCCCTGCTCCCGCATCCGGGCCGTAAGCAGGCTCACCTCGAGGGTGATCCCGAAACCGCCGAAGGCCTCGTTGGCCGGCGTCGCGAGATACTCGAGCGGGGCGGGATCGCCGGCCGGCCGCGCGAACGCCGGCGCCCGGAACGGCGCCAATGCCTCGAGGGTCACCACCCAGGGAGAGACGGAGGTGACGAAGTTCTTCGCCAGGAACGGTCCGAGCGGCTGGTACTCCCACGACTGCAGGTCCCGGGCGGACCAGTCGTTCAGCAGGCTCACCCCGAAGATTCGCTGTTCCGCCTCCGCCAGCGGTACCGGGGTCCCGAGCGGGTTTTCTCCAGCGACCCAGGCGCCGATCTCCAGTTCGTAGTCCAGCATCCGGGAGGGGCCGAACGCCGGCGCCGGCGCGTCGGGCGCCCTGGACTGCCCCGCCGGCCGCCGCACCGGCGTCCCGCTCACGACCACCGAGGAGGCCCGGCCGTGATAGCCGATCGGCACCCACTTGTAGTTGGGGAGCAGCGGATTGTCCGGCCGGAACATCGAGCCCACGTTGCCGGCGTGGAACACGGAGGCGTAGAAGTCGGTGTAGTCCCCGATCAGCGCCGGGAGCAGGAGCTGTACCTCGGACTGGGCCCGGAGCAGCTTGTCCTGGAGCGTCCGGTCCTGGGAGAACCGGCTCCCCTCGAGCAGCGCCTCCGAGAGCGCCACCCGGAGGTCGTGACGCCGCTCGGCCGGTTCCGCCATGAGGCCGTTGAGCGTGGCGCCGTGGCAGGCGGTCGCCAGCCGGCCCGGCAGCTCCAGCAGCCCGGACTCCACCGCGCCACCGAGGTCCAGGACCCGCTCCCCGATCGCGACGCCGATTCGCGGCCGATCCTGCGACGAGGCGCGGAACACGCCGAGCGGCAGGTTCTGCAGCGGAAAGTCGGCGCCGGGAAGATTGGCCCGGGGCACGAAGCTCCGCCGCGCCGGATCGTGGGTGGCGTCGAGCAGCGGTCCACTCATGCCCGGGGCGCCTCGTCCAGCGGCTCGGTGAAGGAGCAGGAACCGATCGCCTGGGCGAACTCGGCCCGCGCCATGCTGATCTCCTCCCGGCTCACCGCGACGCCCCCCCACACTATCTGTTCGTCGGTGGCCTGGATCGGCTGGTCGCGGGTGAGGCGCAGCAACGCGAGGGCTTCCTCGGTGGGCCGCTCATTCCAGAGCACCGCGGCCGCGAGCAGCAGGTTGCAGTAGCCATGCAGCGTGCCCCGGGGCGCATCAGGAGTGTAGCTGAGCGGCTGGTCCCCCCGGAGGGCGTGGTGCAGGCCCGCCGTGGCCTTGAACGGCACCCCCTCCGTGGCGCAGGCGCTCAGGAAGGCCAGCACCGCCTCGGGCGTCGGGATCTCCGCCGGATTCAGGCCGCCGGTGCGCACCTTGGCGCTCGCGCCCGCCGCCCGGACCTGGCACACCAGCGTCGTCAGGTCGCCGCCCAGCGGCAGCTCGCAGAAGAGGTCGTATTCCTCCGGCACCACCGCCCGCAGCCGCGCGATCTGCTCGCCGCTCCCGGCCCGCGCCTCCAGCGAGAGGATGGCGGGGCCGCCGTGCACATGCCGCTCGTTAAAGGTGCAGACGGCGGCCAGGTCGGCGACCGGATCGGTCCCGAGCAGCGCGGTGAGGGGAAAGCGGGCGCCCAGCCGCTCGGCCTCGGGTAGCGCGGCGAGGGCGGACTCGAACTCCTGCAGCCGGGCCACGGGAACCACCAGCCGGGCCAGCGCCCAGGCGTCGGGCCCGCGCTGGTAGGCGGCGTAGTTCCGCACCGTTTCCGCCATCCCGAGGCCGGCGGGGGGGTAGAGCCCGGCGTAGTCGATCAGGGTGTCCAGCAGGGCGACGACCGACTCCGGCACCGGGGCGCCGGCGAGGCGGTGGGAGGGGGTCCCGATCGGCGAGGTCATGTCGTCAGCTCCGCAAGGTTGCGAAACAGCTCGAGCGCCTGGGGATTGGCCAGCGCATCGGTGTTGCCGATGGCGCGCCGGTGGATCACCGCGCGCACCGCCAGTTCGGACAGCTTGCCATTCAGGGTCCGGGGGAGGTCGTTCACCTGGATGATCTTCCGCGGCACGTGGTGCGGACTGGTGCTGGCGCGGATCTCCCGGCGGAGGCGCTCGCGAAGTGGCTCATCCAGCACCAGCCCTTCCCGCAGCCGGACAAACAGCACCACTCGCACGTCGTCCTCCCACTCCTGGGCCACCACCAGGCTTTCCAGCACCTCCGGCAGCCGTTCCACCTGCCGGTAGATCTCGGCGGTGCCGATCCGCACCCCGCCCGGATTGAGCGTGGCGTCACTCCGGCCGTAGATGATCAGCCCGTCGTGCACCGTCCGCTCGGCCCAGTCGCCGTGGCGCCAGACGCCGGGGAAGTGCTCGAAGTAGGCGGCGCGGTAGCGGGCATCCCCCGGATCATCCCAGAAGGCGACCGGCATGCTGGGGAAGGGCCGGGTGCAGACCAGCTCCCCGGCGGCCCCCTCGAGGCTCCTGCCCTCCGGGCTCCAGACGTCCACGGCCATGCCCAGGCCGCGGGACTGCAGCTCGCCCCGCCAGACCGGCGCGGTGGGGTTGCCGAGCGCAAAGCAGGAGATCAGGTCGGTGCCGCCGCTGATGCTCGCGAGGTGCAGGTCCTGCTTGATGCTGCCGTAGACGTAATCGTAGCTGTGCACCGCGAGCGGGCTGCCGGTGGAGAGGATGGCGCGGAGCGGCCCGAGGTCATGGGACCTCCCCGGGGCCAGTCCTTCCTTCTCGCACAGGGCGAGGTACTTGGCGCTGGTGCCGAACACGGTCACCCGTTCCGCGGCCGCCATGCGCCAGAGGATGTCGGGCTCCGGCGCGAGGGGGGCGCCGTCGTAGAGCACCACGGTGGCCCCGACCGCGAGGCTGCTGACCAGCCAGTTCCACATCATCCAGCCGCAGGTGGTGAAGTAGAAGATCCGGTCGTCGCGCGTGAGGTCGGTGTGGAGCACCAGCTCCTTGAGGTGCTGCAGCAGTGTCCCGCCGGCGCCATGCACGATGCATTTGGGGAGGCCGGTGGTGCCGCTCGAGTAGACGATGTAGAGCGGGTGGTCGAAGGGGAGGCGGACCGGCGGACGGTCGGACGGACGGTCCGCGAGCTCAGCCCGGGCGAGCCAGTCCGCCAGCGGCACCAGCCTGCCTCCATCCGACCGTCCGGCTGACCGATCGTCCGTCCCTCCGCCCAGGTACGGCACCACCACGACCGTCTCCGTCTCCGGCAGCGCCGCCGCGATCCGGGCCACCCGCTCCGAGAGGTCGATCACCTTGCCGGCGTAGCGGTAGCCGTCCGCGGCGAAGAGCACGCGGGGCCGGATCTGTCCGAAGCGGTCCAGCACGGCGCGCTCCCCGAAATCGGGGGAGCAGCTGGACCAGGTGGCGCCGAGGCTCGCGCTGGCGAGCATGGCGATGACGGTTTCAGGGAGGTTGGGAAGGTAGCCGGCCACGCGGTCGCCGGGCCGCACCCCGCTGGCCGCGAGCGCCCTCGCGTACCGGGCCACCTCGCGACGCAGCTCCGCGTGGCTCAGGGCCCGTTGCCGGCCCAGCTCGTTCCAGAAGACCAGCGCCTCGCGGTCGTCATCGTGGCGCAGCAGGTTCTCGGCGAAGTTGAGCCGGGCCCCCTCGAACCAGCGTGGCCCTCCCGGGCTCCCCGGCGGCTGCATGCGCCCGTTCCCCGCAAGGACCCGGTCCCAGGGCGGGCCGCCGGGGCGCGGCTCGGCCACCACCCCGGTGAACTCCCAGACCGCCGGCCAGAAGGCCTCGGGCGCCTCCACCGACCAGCGCCAGAGCGCGGCGTAGTCGGCGCCGGGGCGATGCCGGGCCGTGAACCGGGTAAGGTTGGCCCGGGCGACGCGGTCCGGTGACGGATGCCAGACCGGTCCCGCCATCCGAGTCACGACGTCGGCGGGTTAAACTGGGCGTGCTGGCTGTCGAGCCAGCTCTTGTGGTAGTGCTCGTCCTCGAAGGCCATCGCCGGCCGGGCCACCTTGAGCGGGCGGAACGAATCCATCATCACGGCGAGCTCGTTGGTGGCCTTGGCGCCGATCGAGGCCTCCGCCCGCCCCGGGTGGGGGCCGTGCGGCAGCCCGTCCGGATGGTGGGTCACCGAGCCGTATTCGATCCCCTTCCGGCTCATGAACTCGCTCGAGGCATAGAACAGCACCTCGTCGGAGTCCACGTTGGAGTGGTTATACGGCGCCGGCAGGGCGTTGGGGTCGAAGTCGTACGGCCGGGGGCAGAAGGAACAGATCACGAAGCCGTCGCCCTGGAAGGTCTGGTGCACCGGGGGCGGCTGGTGGATCCGGCCCACGATCGGCTCGAAGTCGTGAATGTTGAAGATCCACGGATAGAAATAGCCGTCCCAGCCGACCACGTCGAAGGGATGGTGGTCCAGCACCAGCTCGTTGATGGCGTCGTACTGCTTGACGAGGAGGGGGAAGTCTCCCTTCTCATCGTGCGGGCGCAGCTCCGTGGGGCGGCGGATGTCCCGCTCGCAGAAGGGGGCGCCCTCCAGCAGCTGGCCGAACTCGTTGCGGTACCGTTTGGGGAAGCGGATGTGCCCGCGGCTCTCGAACACCACGAACTTGACCGGACCGGCGCCCAGGTCGAGCCGCCAGCGGTGCAGGATGTTCCGGTGCACCACGCAGTAGTCGCCGGGCTTGAAGGGCAGGTCCCCGAAGACCGTCTCCAGGGTGCCCTGCCCTTCGACCACGTACACGCACTCGTCGGCCTGCGAATTCCGGTAGAAGTGGGCGTCGTTCTCGTCCGGCTCCACGTACAGCATGCCGATCTCGCTGTTGAACAGGAGCGGAGTCCGGTCCAGCGTGGGGCTCCCCCCCTTCCGGGCCCGGCTGGTGAGGAAGTGGCGGTGGCGGAGGCTGGTGTCGTCGTCCGCCTGCCAGACGATGTCGCGGAGCTTGCGCGCCGACTTGACCGTGGTCGGGGGGTGGGTGTGGTACAGCAGCGCGCTGTTGCCGGTGAACCCCTCGTGGCCCATCAGCTCCTCGGCGTAGAGCCCGCCGTCCGGCCGCCGGAAGACGGTGTGCCGCTTGCGCGGGACTTCCCCCATCAGGTGATACACCGGCATCAGAGGTTCCCCCGGAGCGCCTGCTCCCGCTCGATGGACTCGAACAGCGCCTTGAAGTTCCCCTTGCCGAAACTGCGGGCGCCCTTCCGCTGGATGATCTCGTAGAACACCGTGGGACGGTCCTGCACCGGCTTGGTGAAGATCTGCAGCAGGTAGCCCTCGTCGTCCCGGTCCACCAGGATGCCCAGTTCGCGGAGCGGGGAAAGATCCTCGTCGATCGTCCCCACCCGGTCCAGCAGCTCGTCGTAGTAGGACCCGGGGACGGTCAGGAACTCCACCCCGCGGGCCTGCAGCGCGCTCACCGTGGCGATGATGTTGTCGGTGGCGATGGCGATGTGCTGCACGCCCGGGCCATGGTAGAACTCGAGGTACTCCTCGATCTGGGACTTCTTCTTCCCCGCGGCCGGCTCGTTGATGGGGAACTTGATCCGTTCGTTGCCGCTGGACATGACCTTGGACATGAGCGCCGAGTACTCGGTGCTGATGTCCTTGTCATCGAACGAGATCAGGTTCTTGAAGCCCATCACCCGCTCGTAGAACCCCACCCACTCGTTCATCTTGCCCAGCTCGACGTTGCCCACGCAGTGGTCCACGTACTTGAGGCCGACCGGCGCCGGGGCGAAGCGCGAGGTGACGGGCCGGAAGCCGGGAAGGAAGAGGCCGCGGTAATTGCGCCGTTCCACCAGGCTGTGGACCGTGTCGCCATAGGTGCGGATGGCGGCGGTGACCACCTCGCCCTGGTCGTCGCTCAGCACGGTGGGCTCCTGGACCGCGACGGCGCCGTGCGCCATGGCGTAGGCATAGGAGGCGCGGCAGTCATCCACCCACAGGGCGAGGTCCCGCACCCCGTCGCCATGCTGCCGATGATGCGCCGCGATCGGGCTGTCGGGATGCAGGCCGGAGGTGAGGACGAAGCGGACCTTGTCCTGGACCAGGAGGTAGCTGGCGCGGTCCCGGACCCCGGTCTCGGGGCCGCGGTAGCCGGCCAGCTGGAAGCCGAAGGCGGCGCGATAGTAGATGCTCGCCTGCTTGGCGTTGCCAACGTAGAACTCGATGTAATCGGTGCCGTTGATCGGGAAGGGATCGGCGACCGGGGTGACCGAGTTGGAGAGGACCTGTGTGGCCATGGCGGCGGCTCCAGGAAGGGCGCGTGGGGGCGTGATCGGAGCCAACCTAGCGCCGGGGCACCGATATGTCCAATATTGTAATCGTGATTTATCCATAGCGATTACATATGATCGAACCGCTCGAACTCCGCCACCTGCGCTACTTCGTCGCCGTCGCCGAGGAGCTGCATTTCGGCCGCGCCGCGCAGCGCCTGGGCATGGCCCAGCCTCCCCTCTCCCAGCAGATCCAGCGCCTGGAGCAGATCATCGGCGCCCGGCTGTTCGAGCGCACCAGCCGCCGGGTGCAGCTCACCGATGCCGGGAGCGCCCTCCTCCCCGACGCCCGGCGGCTGCTTGCCGGCGCGGAGGCGGCGCTGCTCGCGGCCCGCCGGGCGGGGCGCGGGGAACAGGGGGAGCTCCGGGTGGCGTTTGCCGCCACGGTGATGTTCCTGGCGCTGCCGGAGATCATCCGCGCCTTCCGGGACCGCTTCCCGGGCGTCCACCTCGACCTGCGGGAGATGCCCACCGGCCCCCAGCTCGCCGGGATCAAGGCAGGGGAGATCGACATCGGCTTCGTCCGCGAGCCGGAGCCTGACCCCGAGCTGGACATCGTCACCGTGATGCGGGAACCGCTCCGGATCGCGGTACCCAAGGGGCATCCGCTGGCTTCCCGGGCCACGATCTCGGTCCGGCATCTCGCCGACGAACCGTTCGTGCTCTTCCCCGCGGAATTGGCCCCGGGACTGCACGCGCAGGTGATGGCCCTCTGCCGCGCGGCCGGCTTCACCCCGCGCGTGGTGGAGGAGAGCCGGGAGCTCTACACCAGTGTGAGCCTGGTGGAGGCCGGGATCGGCGTGTCGATCCTTCCGGCCTCGGTGGAGAAGCTCGGCTGGCGCGGGGTGCGCTACCGGGCGATCCCCTCCGCCAGCGCCGAGACCCGGATCGCGGCGGCCTGGCGCAAGGACCGGGGGCGGCCGGTGGTGGAGGCGTTCATGGGGGTGGTGCAGGAGAAGGTTGCGGAGGGGCGGTAGGGCGGTAGGGCGGTAGGGCGGTAGGGTAGCGGCGCGGTCGGGCGAACGGGCGGTCGGGCGGAAGTGCCGTACGGCGCAGCGGAGGGCG
>CAZPER010000009.1:0-68288 GCA_964585655.1 uncultured Gemmatimonadaceae bacterium
CACCGCCCTCCGCCCCCACGGCCTTCCCCCGCTGCCGGGCTACCGCCCCCACATCCCCCGGAAGCCCCGCGCCAACCCCCCCCCCACCCGCACCGGGTCGGGACTCGGCAGCGGGTCCGCACCCCCTCCCATGCGCCGCGCCAGAAAGCCCGCAATCCGCGCCCCCCGCGCATCCCAGGTCAGGTCCGCCGCGGTCGCCAGCGCTCCCGCGCCCAGCCGCTCGGCCCGTCCGGGGTCCGCCGCCACGGCGCGGAGCGTCGCCACCGTGGCCGGGACGTCCCCCGCCGGGACCAGCGCGGCGTTCACCCCGTCCCGGAGCAGCTCCGCCGTGTCCGGCGCCCGCGGCGCCACCAGCACCCGGCCGGCGGCGAGGTACAGGAACAGCTTGATCGGCAGGACTGTGTTGCCGTGACGCTCCAGTGGAGCGAGACTCGGGGGGACGATCAGCGCGTCCGCCGCGTAGAGCCACGGCGCCAGCTCCCGGAAGCGGAGCCAGGGCACGATGGTGACGTTGGGCTGCGCCCGGGCGGCGCGCTCGACCGGCCCCTCGCCCTCGGAGCCGATCAGCACGAAGCCGATCTCCGGCGCCTGGGCCGCGACCTCGAGCAGCAGGTCGAGACCCTTGCGGGTGTTCATGCGGCCGCTGTACACCACGGTGAACCGATCCGGCGGAAGTCCGACCCGGGCCCGCGCCTCCCCCCGCGAGAGGCGGGGCGCCATCCGGTCCGGGGCCCAGCCGTTGTGCGCCACCAGCATGCGTGCCTCGGGGACGCCCAGCCGCCGGTAGCTTGCCAGCGCGTGTTCGGAATGGAAGATCGCGCCCAGGAGGCGGGGGTGCCGCAGCACCGCCCGGAGAAACGGCTGCAGCGGCGGATACTGATCTCCCCAGGGGCGGAAGTGCTCGTACACCACCCGGTGCCCCGCCCGAAGCAGCGCCCAGGCCACCGGCAGGTTCCGGCAGTAGACCAGGTCCGCGGCGCGGGTGGCGGGGTGCCGTGCGGCCCGCAGCGCGTGCGACCATTTTTCCGGTCCCCGCAGGCCCTTCCAGCGGAGGGCGAGCTGATGCACGGCGAAGTCGCCTTCCACCTGGTAGTACTCGCGCAGGGCGGCGGGGTCCCCCGGGCCGGTCACCGGCCCCGGCACCAGCAGCTCCAGGTCCAGCCCCTGCCGGGCGAGCGCCGCCACGGTGTTCACCAGCTGCTCGGTGTCGGCGCCGGTTTCGGGCACCGGGGAGTCGAAGACGTAGAGAATTCGCACGGGCGGGCAAGCTACAGACGCGGCCCCGGAGCCGCCAGCCAGATCGGGAGTCGCGGTTGACCGAGCGCGAGATCGATCCCAAGCACGAGATGAAGCGCGGCCTCTGGTGGATGGGCGCCGCGACCCTCGCCATGCGCCTGCTGGATGTGGGCGGCAGCCTGCTCGTGCTGCAGTTCCTCGCGCCCGCCGAGGTCGGGCTCGCGGCGCTGGCCTGGAGCATCGCGGTCGCGATCGAGGCGTTCAACGGACTCGGCGTGGGGCAGGTGGTGGTGCGGCAGCGCGAGCTGTCCCACGGGGAACTCTCCGGACTGTTCTGGTTCTGCACCCTGCTCGGCGTGGCCGCGGTCGCGGTGATGGGCGGCGTGGCGCCCATCCTCGCGGTGTTCTACGCCGACTGGCGGCTCTATCCGATGGTCCTGGTGAGCGCCACCAAGCTGATCTTTGTCGGCGCGGCGCTGGTGCCGCTGCAGCTGCTCACCCGGGACCTCCACTTCAAGACCGCCGGCGCGGTGCAGACCCTGGCGACCCTGGGGGAGGCAGTCACCAAGGTGGTCCTCGTGGTGGCCGGCTTCGGCGCCTGGGGACTGGTGCTGGCCAACGTCGCCCGCGGCCTGTTCCTCTGTCTGGCCCTGTGGCGGCTGGCCCCGTTCCGGCCGGCGCTGGTCGCGCCCGATCCCTCCACCCGGCGCGCGGTCGCGTTCGGCTTCCGCACCGCGCTCGCCAGCATCATCTACCACGTGTACCGCAACCTCGATTTCCTGCTGATCGGCCGGTTCCTCGGGCTCCGCGTCCTCGGCATCTACCAGACCGCCTTCCAGCTGGGGATGACGCCGCTGGAGATCGTGCTGCAGCTGGTGAACCGGGTGCAGTATCCGATCTACGCCCGGCTCCGCGACCAGCCGGCGGCGCTGCTGCAGGCCTTCAACCGGAGCGCGCGCTCGCTGCTCCTCATCCTCGGGCCGGTGGCGGCGCTGCTCTGCTTTGCGAGCACCGACCTGCTGGCGCTGATCGGGGGCGGCAAGTGGCTCCCTGCCGTGCCGCTCATCCAGGTGCTGGTGTGGGCCAGCCTCCTGCGGGGCATCTCTCAGCTCTTCCCCCAGCTCTACAACGCCACCGGGCGGCCCGACTTCTCCGTGGTGGATGCGCTGTTCACCGGGGCGACGCTGGTCTCCGGGTTCGCGCTGGCGCTCTGGCTGGCGCCCGAAGGGCAGGGGGCGCAGTGGGTGGCGTGGGTGTGGCTGCTCACCTACCCGCTGCCGCTCGCGGCGCACTTCTGGATGGCGAGGCAATGCTCCCCCGTGCGGCCGGGGCCGCTGCTGCGCGGCCTGGTCACGCCGGCGGCCGGCATCGGGGTGGTGGCGCTCGTGCTGGCCATCGGCAGCCTGGCGCGGCCGCACCTTCCTTCACCGGTCCTTTCGCTGGCGCTGCTGGTGCTGCTGACCATCGGTGCCTGGGCGGGGTGGCTTCGGGGGGTCCTGCACCTGGGGTGGGGGGATATCCTGCCGAAGAAGTCAGGGTAGGCGGCCCGCCAGCGCCTCGATCACCTGCACCATCCGGTCCGAGGTCTTCCCGTCGGCGGCGTGAATGTGTGCCGCCAGCCATTCGCGGGACCGCCCGGCACAGCACCCCGGCTCCGCGAAGGCCTGGTCCACCGCCGCCAGCGCGCCCGCGGCATCGAAGGCCGTCAACCCGCCGTTGTCCTCCGGCGCGTTCATCCACTCCGGCGCTGCCTCCGCCGCACGCGCCCGCGGCCCGAACCGCCCGAGCCGGGAGAACCGCACCGGCTTCCCCGTGGGCGGGCAGAGATGGATGCTCGGCCGCCCGGTGTGGTAGAAGAAGGTCACGAAGCTCGAGAGGTTGCTCATCATGACGTCCGCCACCACGAGGTCGGCCAGGTTGTCGGGTCGCTCGTTCTTGTGCTTGAGTTCGACGTGCGGGAACGCCGTCGCCTCGCGGTGCAGCGCCTCCAGGTAGGCTGGTTCATAGCGCCAGCGGTCGTGCAGGCAGAACAGCACGTTGGCGTCGTGGTCCGCGGCCCGCGCGAAGATCGCGCGCAGGAACGCGAGGTCCGCCTCCATGGGGGAGCGCCCGAGCAGCGACGGCTGCCAGCTCCCGGGGAAAATCCGGCCGTAGTGCCAGGTGAAATTGAGCAGCAGCGTCTTCCGGCGGGCGACGTCGATCCGGTAGGCCGGCGCCAGGTCCTCCCGGCGGTAGGGCGGGGCCAGCAGCAGGTCGCTGAAGCAGGAGCCCACCACCGCGCAGTTCTCCGGCGCCACGCCCCAGGAGCGCACCCGCCAGTCGCGGTCGCGGGCATGGTAGCACTGCGCCACGAAGCGGCTCGCGGGCCGGCGGGGGTCCTGGCCGGTGAGCCGCGCGATGTGCCGCAGCCGTTCCTCGACGTCCCGGGGCGGCGTCGCCTTCCAGCCGAGGCCGTGCCAGAGAAAGCAGAGCCGCGGGGCGGCGGCGAACTCGGGGAAGTGATTGTCGCACACCACCACGTCGGCGCCGAACGCCTCCGCCGCGGCCCGGGTGCCGCGGTCCTCGCGCTCCAGCATCGGGGCCCGGAGCGGCCCCACCCGGGCGATCGGCTCCCGTCGCCATTCCGCCAGCCCGTCGGCTGCAATCAGCAGCTCGGTGCCGGGGCGCCGGTCCAGCGCCAGGGCCAGCGCCAGGATGTCGGCCTGGAGTGTCGAGACCCAGAGCAGGACCCGCATCAGCCGGCGCTCCCCGTCGCGTGCAGCGCGATCGCCTCGTCGTACTGCGCCTCGAGGGCCCGCACCCGGGCGCGGATATCGTACTCCCGGAGCATCTTCGCCCGCCCGGCCCGGCCCAGTCGGGCCCGCAGCGCGGGGTCGTCCGCGAGCAGTGCCAGCCGGCCCGCGAGGGCGGCGCTGTCCCGCTCCGGCACCAGGTAGCCGGTCTCGCCGTCGTCGATGATCTCGGGAATGCCGCCGTGCCAGGTGCCGATCGGGACCACCTCGGCGGCGCTGGCCTCCTTGACCACGATCAGCCCCGACTCCCGGTTCCCCTCCCGGTCCACCACGCTCGGCGCCAGCAGCAGGTGGCTCGCGGCCAGCCGCGCCGCGACGGCGGCCGGGTCCAGCGACCCGGTGAAGGTCACCCGATCCGCGATGCCGAGGGCGGCGGCGCGGGCCCGGAGATCTCCCCCGAGCGGGCCGTCGCCGACGATCGTGAGCCGGAGCGCCGGCCGTTCCCGCGCCGCCGCGGCAAAGGCGTCGAGCCCGAACCCGAAGCCCTTCTTCTCCACGAACCGGCCGATCATCAGCACCCGCACCTCGTCCCCCGGGCGGTCGCCGGGACGGAACCGCTCGAGGTCCACCCCCAGCCGGCTGACGCGCAGCTTCTCCGGCGGCACTCCATGGGCTTCCAGCAGCGTCTTGAGTTCACTCGAGGCGCAGAGGCCGAGGGTCATGTCGCGAAGGACCCGCGGGCCCAGGATCGCGTAGCGGAGGTGCTGCGGCAGGAAGCGGGTGGGGCTCGCGAGCAGCGGCACGTCGTAGCCGTGAAAGGTCACCACCAGCGGCCGCCGGTGCCGCCGTGCGAACGAGCGCGCATACACCGCGCCGACCCCGAAGTGCGCGTGCACCAGCGCGAACGCCTGGGTGCGGAACCGGGCATCGAAGCCGGCGTCCCGGCAGGTGATCGGATAGAGCGCCCCGCCGACGTGCACCGGCGCGAAGGGAAACCGGTCGGCGAGCAGCCGGCGGCGGCAGAACACCTCCACCGCGTAGCGCTCGTGATGCCGGATCTCCTCGTAGATGAAGGTCTGCGAGTAGGCCAGGAAGTTGGTGCTGAACAGGGCGACCCGGTCGGTCACGGGAGGGCGAGACTCATCCCGGCGTGGCAGGCGGCACGCCGGGCCCCGTTACCGGGTCCGGGCGGACAGCGGGACCAGCTCCGGCGCGGGGGGCGGCGCCGGCTCGAGCGCCTGGCCCCGCCACTCGTCCCACGCGCTATTGGTGCGGGCACAGCCGATGGTGCAGTGGGCCTCGCATCCCTTGCGGGTGTGGAACTGGCGGCGGAGGTCCGCCGTGGTGTAGTCGGCCAGGGGGATGCCGAACCGATCGCGCTGCTGGCTGCACCAGCGCGCGACGCCGAACTCGTCCACATAGAGGTAGCGGCTGCCGGCGCGGCACTTGAACGGCGCCTCGTTGCCCGCGAGCAGCCGGCTCCGGTAGTCGTGGGCC
This sequence comes from uncultured Gemmatimonadaceae bacterium, assembly GCA_964585655.1. Lineage (GTDB taxonomy): Bacteria > Gemmatimonadota > Gemmatimonadetes > Gemmatimonadales > GWC2-71-9 > JADJOM01. The sequence goes on from CAZPER010000009.1 coordinate 5,466, forward strand.
TCGGTGAAGCGGGCGCCGATCTCCTGGCCCACCCGGCGGTACAGCGCCTGCTTGTCCTGGTCCAGCTCCAGGGTGCCGTCGTGGCCATGGAGCAGGAGCACCCGCGGCGTGAAGCCGTGCTCCTTGGCGAACCGCACCACCTCCAGCGCGTCGTCGGCGACGGTGCTGCCGATGACCCCGGAAAGCGTGACCTTGAACCGCGCCACCCGGGCGATGACCTCCAGCTTGGTCCGGAGCGGCTTGAGCGTCTTGATGGTGACCTCGTTCGGCTCCACGCCATCCACGCTCACCTGCAGGTGGTCGAGCCCCGCGGCGTTCAGCGCCTCCACCTTCTCCTCGTTCATCAGGAAGGCGTTGCTGATCATCATGACCCGAAGGATGCCCTGGTCCTTGGCGTACCGGATCAGCGCCGGGAGCTCGGGGTGCAGGAGCGGCTCGCCGCCGGTGAACTCCAGGCTGAAGGCGCCCAGCCGGCGGATGTGCCGGATCCGCTCCTGCAGCACCTCGGTCGGCACCGGTGGGGAGACCTCGTCGAACTCGTTGCAGTAGCCACAGGAGAGGTTGCATCGCCGGACGACGACGAGCTGGACCAGGAATGGGGCGTAGAGTGCGCGCTGCAGCATCGGAGGCCTTAGGGCACGGGGCGTTCGGGGAAGCTATCCGCCCCGCCCGGTCCGGGCCACACCCGGCCCGCCTCCAGCAGGTAGTTGACCAGCGCCTGGTCCCGGCGCGGCCGGAGCAGGAGGGCCGCGGCGGTATCGGGCCAGGCCGGCGCCACGTCCTGCCGCTGCAGCGGGTCCTCCAGGGCGCGATAGAGCCGCGGCGCGCCCGTGCCCGGATCAAGCACCATGCTCCAGGGCCCCCGGTCGGCCCACACCGCGCTCTTGCGCCAGCCGCTCACCACCCGTGCAGGGGGGACCGGCTGGAGCAGGCTGTGGCCCATCCAGGGGGTCGGCTCCCGGATGCCGGCGAGGTCGGCCAGCGTGGGCGCCACGTCGAGCAGCCCCGCGACGTCGCTCCGGACACCGGTGGGCAGTCGCGGGTCCCGCCCGTGGATGATGAGCGGGACCCAGACGGTCTCCCGCCAGCCGTTCCGCTGCGCGGCGGTGCCATCGTGCTCGCCCAGGTTTTCGCCGTGGTCCCCGATGATCACCACCACCGTGTTGCCGAACCAGGGCTCGTCGCGGATCGTGGCGAAGAACTCCCGCAGCACGTCGTCGGTGTAGTGCATCGTGTTCCAGATCGCCGAGTCGGGCCGGGTGGAGGTCACCAGGTCGAGCGCCGGCTCGCGGCTCCGGAACGGCAGGTGGTTCGTGAACGACACCAGCATCAGGTAGAAGGGCTGGCCAGTCGCGCCGAGCAGCCGCAGCCGCTGCGCCGCCCGGCGGAACACCGGACGGTCATCTTCCTCGCTCCGGTGGGGAACATCCAGCGAGTCGAACCATTGCCGCAGCCAGAAGGTCTGGAAGTCCCAGTCCGGGTCGACCCCGGTGATGAACTCCGTGCGCCAGCCGTGCGACCGCAGCACCTCGGGCAGGCAGTGGAACCGGGTGGTGGTGAACATCGCCGTCGGCGACTCGCGCTGGTGTGGCTTGATCGAGCACTGCGCGCTGAAGAGTCCGTTCACCGTCTCGGGGCCGAAGCTCAGGTGCCGCAGCCAGGTCGCCGAGCCCGAGGCGCGCGCCAGCGAGTCGAGGAAGGGGGTCGGCGTGAATCCGCGGTCGGGCCGGAGATAGCCGACGTCCCAGCCGCGGAAGGTCTCGAGTTGGATGAAGATGAAGTTGGGCGGCGGGACCGACGGTACCGATGGTACCGCCGGTACCCGCAGCAGGGGATGGGCCGTATCGGGAAACGCCCACGCGGTGTCGGCGCTCTCCGCCAGCCACCGGCGCTGGTAGTCCGCCGCCAGCGCGGGGTAGTCCTCCGGCCGGGCGCCCCAGTCGAGCCGCCGCCGGGTCTCGCCGTAGAGCGCCAGCAACCCCGGCTTGACCCGTCGCCACCGGTTCCCGTCCGGCCAGACGATCCGGCTGGCGCCAAGCAGCACCGTGGCGCCGAGCACCGTGAGGATCAGGTGGCGCCGGGCCCGGAACGGGAAGGGCGGCTCGCCGCGCAGCAGGCGCCGGCCGCCCCAGAGGAGGGCCAGGGGGCTTCCCAGAAGCAGGACAAACGGCAGGAACGCGCCGCCGCGGTCGCGCCGGAAGAGTTCGAGCATCTCCCCGCTCCAGGCTCCCACGTTGCCGTAGGTGCGCACCACCGAGTACGACAGGTGCAGCCCCATGAAGCGCATCAGCTCGTTGTCGACGTGATCCAGCATGATCGCCAGCGCCAGCAGCGCGAGCAGCCCGGCATGCGCCCGGCGGGCGGTGCCCGGAGGTACCTCGCTGGCCCAGCGGATGTCCCAGAAGGCAAGGAACGGCAGGGCGGGCAGCAGCGCGGCCCAGAGGTTCCAGAGGAGGGCGGCGGGGAGGAAGCGGGTCAGCCGGTCCACGTAGGGGGTGCCGTAGGGCGTCTCCCGCAGGAAGAGGAACAGTTCCTGCACGCCCATCACGGCCCATGCCAGCAGGATCAGGCCCAGGACCCGGGAGGCATGGTCGGCTCCCGTGGACGGCCGGGAGGGCGTGGCGGCGGGGTTGCTGCGGGGCGACACGGCGGTGAAAGTAGTCCGCCCGTCGAAGGCCCGCCACGCCCGTACAAATCAGGCGCGGCTCCCCTTATGATTCCGCGTCACGGTTCCCCGGAGAGCACCCTGTCGTTGCGCACGCTGACGGTCTGCCTGGTGGCGATGCTGCCGCTCCAACTGGCCGCACAGGACAGCCTCCCCCCGGTCGCCCCCCGCGACTCCGCCTTCGGGCCGATCGCGACCGTCCCCGAGTCGCTGCCGCCCCGCGTCATCACGAAGATCCGCATCATCCAGTCAGACGTCTTCGACAGTGCGGAGGCGAAGAGCTGGTTGCCGCGCCTCGCCAACAGCCTGCACGTGATGACCCGGCCCGGGATCGTGGAGCGGGAGCTGCTCTTCAAGGTCGGGGAGCCGTACGATTCCATCAAGGCGGCGGAGATGGCCCGGAACCTCCGCACCCGGGGGTTGTTCCGCAAAGTCCAGATTGACACCGTCACCGGCGATTCCGGCGTGGTGCTGCGCGTCATCACCAAGGACGGCTGGAGCACGCAGATCGACCTGCGCTTCCGCAGCGCCGGCAGCCAGCTCGACTGGCAGGTGGCCCTGATCGAACGCAACCTGCTTGGGACCGGCACCCGCTTTGCCACCCGTTACCGCGACACCCCCGACCGCAACACCCTCAACTTCCAGTTCCTGCAGCCGCGGCTGGTGGCGCGGACGGTGTCGCTGGGCCTGCGCTACGAGGATCGCACCGACGGGGCCCGGGGCCAGGTGGCCATCGAGCGGCCGTTCTTCTCGCTGTCGGATCGGTACGGTCTCACCACCCTGCTGGACATCCGCAACGAGCGGGTGCTGCGCTTCCGCGATGGTGTCGGGGATCCGGCCGACTCGCTGCGCCGCCGCTTCGTGCTGGGGCGGGTGGAGGGGGCGCACGCGATCCGCGCCGGCACCAGGGGCTATCTCCGGCTGGGGATGCTGGCCCAGGTGCGCCGTGACGACTATGCCGCCTGGCCCACGAAGACCACCACCCGGAGCGTCACCGGCGCCTTTGGCCCGTTCGTCGAGTGGCGCCGGGCCAACTTCGCCGTGACCAGCGGTTTCGCCCGCGTGGGGCAGGACGAGGACGTGGACCTGAGCACCTTCGCCCGGGTGCAGCTCGTCGCGGCTCCGGAGTTCCTCGGCTACAACCGCGACGGCCTGGGGGGGCTGGCCCAGATCCGGCTGGGCACCCAGCTCGCCAAGGGCGGATTCGCCTGGCTCGACGGCCGGGTGAACGGCGTGGTCACCTCCGCCGGCCTCGACTCCGGCTCCGTGGTCCTGGGCGGCACGGTGGTGGTGAAGCCCCGCCGCGGCCACCTCGCGATCGGCCACGGCGATATCGGCTGGATCAAGGATCCGCTGCAGGGCACCGAGTTCGATCTCGGCTTCGCCATCGGGCCGCGCGGCTTCCCCATCCACGCCTTTACCGGGGACCGCACTTACTTCACCACCGCCGAGTATCGCGTCATCCTCGCGGACGAGGTGCTCAAGGCCCTCGCCATCGGGGTGGCCGGCTTCGTGGATCATGGCGGCGCCTGGTTCAAGGGTGACAAGCGTCGCACCGGCACCAACCTCGGCCTCGGCATCCGGCTCGGCCCGTCGCGCGTGGCGGAGGCCAACCAGACCCGGCTCGACCTCGCGTATCGCTTCAAGAACGACCAGGAAAAGGCCGGCTGGGTCTTCGTGATCGCCTCCGGCCTGGTCTTCAACACCCAACCCCGGGGTCTCTAACCCATGACCGCCCCCGAATCCCCCACGGCCGAACCCACCCCGGGACCCTCCCGCCGGCGCCGTGTCGGCAAGTACCTCGCGATTGCGCTGGCGGGGCCGCTGTTGCTGCTCGCGCTGTACACCTGGGTGGCGCTACACTGGGACTACTCCAACGGGTACCGGAGCGGGATGCTGCAGAAGATCTCGAAGAAGGGCTGGGTGTGTAAGACGTACGAGGGGGAGCTGTGGCAGTCGGTGGTGGCGCAGGTGGCGCCCAACGTGTGGAACTTCAGTGTCCGGGACGAGCGGGTTGCCCGGCAGCTCGATTCCCTGGTGGGCCAGTCGGTGCGGGTGCACTACACCGAGCATCGCGGCATTCCCACCACCTGCTTCGGCGACACGCCGTATTACGTGGACAGCGTGTCGGTGGTGGCGGGGCCCTGACGCCAGGCTGCCCGGACGGCGCGCACCGGCGTGCGCGCCTGCGTTTCCGCCCTACCGCCTCCCACCTACCACCACGTCCCGCACTCGCATCACCGCGATGTCGCCGTCCTGGATCACCTCGCCGGACAACGTCACCGGTTCCCCAACCAGCCCGCGGAACCAGGCCGGCGCCGGCTGCCCCGCCGCGTCGGTGAGCAGGAGGTGCCGGGTGCTCCCGGTGCTGTCGCTCACCATCAGGATCGGCGGGATGCCGCCGCTCAGGCAGCGGGTGGCGCAGCCGCGATGCACGGTCCCCCGGTTCGGCTTCATGACGCCCAGCCAGCACTTGCTGTCCACGATCTCGCCGGTGAGCCGCTGCACCCCGAGCGAGTACGGCGGCTCGATCTGGATTCCCAGGCGCACGTTGGGGGCCGGCGGAGTCTCGGTGATGGCGTGGACCCCGAGCTCCAGCATCTCCCGCCCCGGCCGCGCGATTCGCGTGCCCCGCACTTCCACCCACGCGCCGTCCATCCCCCGCGCCAGCGCCGCTGCGCCGTGCTTCCCCTGCGCCACCAGCAGGTGGCGGGTGTAGCGCGCGGCGCCGGCATCGTCGCCGCCCGCCGGAACCAGCAGCGACGGATAGGGGGCCTCGCGCAGCTGTCCGCGGAACGTCCGCACCGTGCCGTACTCGAAGGTCCCCGGCGCCGCCGGTTCCTGGAAAGCCGCCAGCCCGATCGCCAGCAGCAGTGTCAGGCAGAGCAGCGCCAGGGTCCGGTTCCGCGCGGCGCGGCCCAGGATGGGTGGCGCGACGGGATGATAGCCCACGTAGAACGGATCCTCCGCTGGCCCGTCAGCCTGCCGGTCCGCCGTCCTGATGACCACCGGCTCCACCCGGGTCCCCGCCGGATTGGGGCGGGGATCGACCTGCACCCGCCCTTCGATCACCCGGAGGTTGAAGGTGGGAATCTTCTCGGTGAAGGGCGGCGGCGACTGCCCGTCCTCCGGCCGGTACTGGTAGCCGTGCCAGGGGCAGGTGATGCAGCCGTCCACGATCTTCCCTTCGCCCAGCGGCCCGTTCTGGTGGGCGCAGACGTTGGAGACGCAGGACAGCTTCCCCTCGTGCCGGAACACCGCGACCCGCTCCCCGCCCACCAGCGCCATGCGAGCCCGCGACTCGCGGATCTCGTCCACCCGGCAGACATCCACCCACTCGGTGCGCGGCGCCCGCTCCCGGTCTCCGCCGCGCTCCCGCCAGCCGGCCACCAGGTGGAGCAGGAACACCGCCGTCGCGCTGCCGAGGAGCAGCACGGCCGGCCACGGGCCGGCGCGCTCCTGGAGCGACCCCAGCGCCACATGCCCGATGAGGAGGCCGTACGCCAGGTACACCAGCATGTGGAGCGCCTTCCACACCGGCGCCGCGAGGGTGGCCAGCCAGAAGTCGTGGCTGGTGGCGGCCATTACCAGCAGGATGAGGAGCGCCGCCAGGCCGAGCAGTTCGAAGGGAAACGCCCCCGGCCGCGCCGGATCGGCGGCGGCGGTGAGCAGGCTGACGAGCGGGTTCACGTCTCCCAGGGCGTGGAACTGGATCAGCGAGAACGCGGCGTGGCCCAGCGCCAGCAGGCACATGGTGACGCCGAGATGCCGCCGGTTGTAGAGCAGCGGAAGGAACCGGGCATCGAGCCGCGCCAGCGGCCCGATGGCGAGGATCACGGTGAGCAGGACCAGCGCCCCGGTGCCGAGCCCCCGGATGAGCGCGGTCTCCAGCGTGGCGTTCGGGTCCCGGAGCGACAGCCCCACGAACCCGGCGAGGTACAGCACCACGCCGCCGGCCAGCGCGCCGTCGTACAGGTACTTCTGCCGGTTCCAGTTGACCGCCCGGTAGAAGGCGCTCATAGGCGTGCCCAGGCCACGAGGAGGGCGGTGCCCAGCGCCACCGCCGCGATCAGCCGCCGGTGGCGCGCGCGCAGGCGGCGGATCACTGGACCGGCCCCCTGCCGAACGCCCGCCGGAGTAGGAAGGGCCAGAGGAGCGCCGCCCCCGGCACCAGCAGCAGCCGGAACCCGGTGGTGCCATGGGCGGCCACGCTGTCGAGCCGGTTCACCCAGCGGAACGCGAATCCCGCGGAGAAGAGGAGTCCGACGGCCAGGTACAGGGCACCGAGCCGAACCAGCCAGGTGGCGAGGGGGTAGGAGATCATGGGCCGGATTCCATAATGTGCGGGGATGCCGGAAGGTTCCTCCACGCCTGCCCGAACGGAACCCCCATCGCAGCGCCATGCGCGGCGCCGTGCCCACCGGCTTCCGCCCGGGCCCTCCGCCCACTAGCTTTTCGGTCCCCCGGCGCCGTAGCCAAGTGGTAAGGCAGAGGTCTGCAAAACCTCCATCACCGGTTCGACTCCGGTCGGCGCCTCTCTGCAGTACCCCCCGGACTCCCGTTTCCCCAGCTCCCTGCTCCTGGTCTCCCCCGCCGGAGAACCGCCCCATGCCGGACCAGGGGGTCACCGTGCTGTACACCGTCCTGGCTTCCCTGGCGACCCTGAGCCTCGTTCCGCCGCTCCTCGCCGGCCGTCGGCGCTGGGATGCGCTGCCGCCGGCCCGGCGGATCTTCTGGTGGTACCTGCTGTTTGCGCTGGTGACCGGGGTCATGACTTTCACCCTCGACCGGCTCGGCATCGCCCGGCACTTCGCGGACCGGGCGACGGTCCCGGTCGCCACCGGGATCCTGCTGCTGGCCTTCGCGGCCTGGCAGGTGGATGCTGCGGCCGCAACCCTGCTCGAGACCCTGGCGCCACTCTGCATCCTCTTCTGGATCCCACCGATGGTCGGCTGGGAGCGTTCGGACGGATTCAGCCTCTGGCTGGAGCCGGCGCAGGCCATCCTCTGCCTGGCGGCCGCGACCTACACCGTGGTGCGGCGGGCCGTGGCTCGGCTGGCGCCGGCGGGGCGGGAGGACTGGTTCTGGATCGGTTCCGGCGTCATGCTATACATGGGGGCCTGGGCGCTGACCAACCCCGTGATGGTGTACCTGGAGCCCCGCGAGGAGCGCCTCGCGGATGCGGTGCTGGCCGTCCGGGCCGGCGCGAGCCTGCTGGGCAACCTGCTGATCTTCCAGGGAATGCGATGTCCGACCAGCCTGCCGAACTCTGGGCATTCTTTCTTTCGGCCACGATCGTCGGGGGGATTCTCGTGGTGGCGGTAGGCGCCGCGATCATCGTCTCGCAGCGCAAGCTGATGCGCACCGTCGAGTCGTTCGCGGCCCGGCAGGTCTCCGCCATGGAAGAGGAGCGCCGCCACGTCGCCCGGGAGTTGCACGACGACGTGAGTCAGCAGATCGCCATCCTGAGCCAGCGGCTCGAGGTGGTGCAGGAGGCGATCGAGCGGGAGCGCCCGGAGGCACCGGCGCTGGGGCAGGCGCGGGCGGCCGGGGACGGCCTCCGCGACCTGGCCGAGACGGTGCGCGCTATCGCCCACCGGATGCACCCGTCGGCGCTGGAGCACCTGGGGCTGGTGCCGGCGCTGCAGAGTCTCGCGCGGGAGGTCGCGGTGGGCGGGGCCTGGCAGGCGGAGGTGCTGATCGAGGATGACGGCGCCCGGCTGGCGCCGCCGGTGGCGCTGGCGCTCTACCGGATCGCGCAGGAGGCGCTCCGCAACGCGCGGAAGCACGCCCGCGCCACCCGGGTCACGCTGACGCTCGCCGAGCGGGACGGCGGCCTGCTGCTCCAGGTGGAGGACGATGGCGCCGGGGTGCAGACCATCGGCGCCGCCTCGCCCCGCGGGCTCGGGATGGTGAGCATGCACGAGCGCGCCCGGCTGGTGGGGGGCCACCTCAACGTGCGCACCGCCCCCGACGAGGGCACCCGGGTGGAGGCGTGGGTGCCGATCGCGCCCCCGGGAGCGCACCCGTGAAGCCGGAGGCCACGATCCTGCTCGCGGACGACCATCCGCTGCTCTGCTCCGGGCTCAAGGCCATGCTCGAACCGGCCTACGCGGTGGTGGCCATGGTGCATCACGGGGATGACGTCGTGGCCATGGTGGAGCGCTGCCGACCGGATGTCGTCATCATGGACCTGTCGCTGCCGGGCCGGCACGGCATCACGCTCACCCAGCAGCTCAAGGCCGGCGCCTCCCCGCCCCGGGTGCTGGTGGTCACCATGCACGCCGATCCGGTGTACGTGGAGGAGGCGCTGCGCGCGGGGGCGGACGGATACCTCCTCAAGACCACACGGGCGGCGGAAATCCGGAAGGGGGTGGCGGAGGTCCTCGCCGGACGGTCGTACGTCGCGCTCGAGCTTCGGCCACTGCATCCCGCGGTGCCGGCGGGAGGTCCCGCCGCCCGGCCGCCAGAGGGGGGCGGCGAGCTCGATGGGGTGCATCACCTCACCGAGCGGCAGCTCGAGGTGCTGCACCTGGTGGGGAAGGGTCTTCCGTCCATCGACATCGGGGCGCAGCTCGGGATCTCGCTCAAGGCGGTCGAGTACCACCGCTCCACGATCCGGGCCGCGCTTGGCCTGACCAGCCAGGCCGCCTTCTACCGCTACGCCGCGCTCTACGCGGAGCGGCGGGCGCGGGGGGAGAGCAGCGCGTCCGCTACCCTGAAGGAGCCTACGCCATGACCTTCGACCTGCCCCGCATGACCCCGCCCAGCCCCCGCCACGTGTGGCTCCTCGCCCACCGGATGCTGCGCTCCGGGGCGATTCTCTTCCCGCTGGCCGCGCTCACCCTGTTCCTGGGGATGGGGCTGTATCACTGGATTGAGGGCCTCTCCTGGGCCAGCGCGTTCCTCAACGCCGCCATGCTGCTCGGGGGGATGGGCCCCGTGGATCCGATCCAGACCGAGGTCGGCAAGTGGGCCATCGGGGGCTATGCGCTGTTCGCCGGCATCGTCTTTCTGGTCGTGGCCGGTGCCATGCTGGCGCCCGTGGTGCATCAGGTCCTGGTGCGATTCCACCTCGAGTCGCCGCCGGCCGGACCTGGGTCCTGACCGAAGCGCCTGCCGCTGCTCCTCGGCAGGAAGGCGGGCGGCGAGGCCATCGGGCCAGGAGTGCTCGTCAGCCCGATCATCGGTTGCATCCTCTGCGGGGCGCCGCTCACGCGCCGCCCTGTTCCCGCCAGGCCGCCCCCTCCTCCGGTCTAACTCTTTCGGTCTAGCTCTTCTCCGCCCGCGAGATGGATTGTCGCCGCCCGGCGGGCGGGCGACTCTTCAGGCCTGCCCCGCGCGAGTCCGCGCGGGACCAGGGGGCCCGCCCGACGGGTGATCCGATCCGAGGAGCGCACGATGGTCTGGGCAGGTCCCGAGGAGTGTGCGCCGGCGGCAGGCCTCGCGGCGCCAGCCACGCGAGTGGCCGGCGGTACGCCGCGAGCCGATGCGGGGGCGCCCCGCACCACCGCTCCCGCCCACCGGGTGGATGGCTGATGCTGACCACCGCCGCCGCCGTCGCTCGCAGGCTCTGGGCCAGTGCCGTCCCGGACGACAGCGCGCCCGACGTGCTTGCCGCGGCGGCGGACCGCATCTGTTCCCAACTCCGCACCGGGCTGGGACGCTGGATCGGAGCCGAGGGGTATCACTCGCTGCTGGACCAGGCGCTCGGCCGGGTCCGGCCGACACATGCGGTGCTGCGCGGCTTCGGCTGCATGGGCAACGAGCAGGCGGCAATCCTCGCCGCCATTCAGCGATACGGCCCCGACGTCGTGCTGGCCGCGATGGTCGACCTGGTGGCGATGCTCGTGGAGTTGCTGGGCCAGATCATCGGCGAGGAGATGGCGGTACGCCTGGTGGAACAGGCTGGCTTGCCCAGCTCGCGCGCCGGCGTGGGCACGGGCACCGAGGGAGGACGCCGTGGCTAGGAAGCTGATTCGCAGGCTCGCGACACCGGAACGTCCGCGGCTCAAGGTGCTGGCGACCGGGGTGCCCGGCCTCGACCAGGTCCTTGGCGGAGGACTGCCGGCGCTTTCGCTGAACCTGATCGCCGGCGGCCCCGGAGCCGGGAAGACGACACTCTCGCTGCAGATCCTCTTCGCCAACGCCACCCCAGCTCGGCCCGGCCTGTTCATCACGCTGCTCGGGGAGCCGTCGCTCAAGATGCTCCGCTACCAGCGGCTCTTCGACTTCTTCCAGCCGGACCGGGTCGGGGCCGACGTGCACTTCCTGAACCTGACCGAGGAAGCGCTCGGGGGGGACCTCGACACGATCCTGGCGCAGATCGCCGAGGCGGTGGATCGGCTGAAGGCGGGGATCGTGGTGGTGGATTCCTTCCGGTCCCTGACCCGGGTGCCGAGCCGGGAACCCGACGCCAGCCGGCTCGACACCTTCGTGCAGCGGCTGGCGGTGTACCTCACCACCCGGCAGGTCACCTCATTCCTCATCGGGGAGTACCACGAGCGCGACCTCCGGGATCCCGCGTTCACCGTGGCCGACTGCATCCTCTGGCTTTCCCAGGAGACGAACCGGAACTCGGTGGTCCGGCGGCTCCAGGTCGTGAAGGCCCGGGGGACGGCGCACATGCCCGGGCTGCATACCGTACGGATGACGCACGCCGGCGTGCAGGTCTTTCCCCGCACGCCGGAACTGGTCGGGAAGATGCACCCTCGGGGGGGACTGCGGTTGTCCACCGGCATCCCCGGACTGGACGAGATGATGGGGGGCGGCATCCCGGCGGGGGATTCGCTGGTCCTGGCCGGTCCGACCGGCACCGGGAAGACCACCTTCGCCATGAAGTTCGTCGCGGCCGGGCTCGCCGCGGGCGAGACGGCGGTGATCGCCATCTTCGAGGAGCACCCCGACGTCTACCTCGAACGAGCCCGGAACATCGACGTGGACCTGCGCGCCGCGCTGCGCGACGACAAGCTCTCCATCATCTACTTGCGACCCCTCGACCTGTCGGTGGACGAGACGCTGGACGAGATCCGGAACGCCGTGGAGCGGATCGGCGCGACCCGGGTGGTCATCGACTCGATCTCGGGGTTCGAGATGGCGCTCGCCCCCGCCTTCCGGGAAGATTTTCGCGAGTCGCTGTACCGGCTGATCGGCGCCCTCACCGGCCTGGGTGTCACCATGTACTCGACCGTGGAAGTCGTGGGCGGCAACACGGGGCTCCAGCTGACCGGCTACCAGGTCTCCTTCCTGACCGACGACATCCTGAGCCAGCGCTACATGGAAATCGAAGGGACGCTGCGCAAGGCGCTGGTGGTGGTCAAGATGCGCGGCAGCGGCCACAGCCGGGATTTCCGCACCTACGAGCTCACGGCCACCGGCGTGCAGCTCGGCGAGTCGCTCCGGGACTACGACGGCATCATCACCGGCATGCCCACCCGCCAGCTCCGGGTCCCGCCGCTGCCGTATCCAGGCCTCACCGAGCCGGAGGTCATGGTCCTCGAGGTGGCCATCCGGTCCGGTGCCATTACCCTGCCCCAGATCGCGAAGCAGACGGGGATGTCCATCGCCCGCGTCGCCGCCATCCTGGAACGGCTGATCACCCTTGAGTACGTGGCCCGGAAGGGAGCGCGCTACAAGGCGGTGGCGCGCGCGCGCGGATCCTGATGGGCGCCGGGACCGTCGCTCGCACGCCGCGAGGTGGGTGGGAACGTGATGAGCGGTACGAGCAGCTCGTTGAACTGGCGCCGGACGGCATCCTGGTCCACGACGGGGAGCGGGTCGTCCTAGCCAACGCCGCCGCCGTCCGGCTGACGGGCGGAACCCGGCGGGCCGAGTGCGTCGGGCAGCCGATCGACACCTTCCTCGATCCCCCGTACCTGAAGGGAGTGCAGGCACAGCTGACCGAGGCGGGGAGCCCGGCGGAGCCGGCGACGCCCATTCGGGATATCCTGCACCGGCTGGACGGCACCGACCTCCCAGTGGAAGTCCGGGCCGTCGCATTCATGGATCGGGGCCGCCCGGCCGCGCACCTCATCATCCGGGACGTCTCCGAGCGCATCGCCGCCGAACAGGCGGCGCGGGAGTTCGAGGAGCGGCTGCAGCAGGCGCAGCGGATGGAAATGGTCGGCGCCCTGGCCGGCGGCGTGGCGCACGAGATCAACAACATGATGCAGGTGGTGCTCGGCTTCAGCGACCTGCTGCTCGGCACGCCGGACCTTCCCGGGAAGTCCCGGGACGACGTGCGGGAGATCGTCCGTGCCGCCGATCGCGCCGCGACGGTCACCCGGCAGCTCCTTGCCTTCAGCCGCCACGCGATCCACCTGCCGCGCGTGGCCAGCCTGGGGAGGTGTCTCCAGGAGGCCGAGCCGGTGGTGCGCCGCCTGCTGGGCGCGGAGGTCGAGGTGACGGTGGCCGTGGATGCGGAGCTGCGGGTACTGGTGGACCCGGGGCAGCTGCAGCAGGTGATCCTCAACCTGGCGCTGAACGCCCGCGACGCGATGCAGCCCGGGGGCGCCCTCACCTTGCGCGCGGGCGAGGTGACACTGTCCGCGGAGCTCCCGGCCGCCGCTGGCGCCACGATTCCTGCCGGCCGGTACGGGACACTCAGCGCCCGCGATACCGGAAGCGGCATGGATGCCGACGTGCTGGCCCGCTGCTTCGAGCCGTTCTACACCACCAAGCCCGTCGGCGAGGGGACCGGGCTGGGTCTCTCCGCCGTCCTCGGGATGCTGACCCAGAACAACGGATCCATCACGGTGGAGAGCGCGCCCGGACAGGGTTCGGTCTTCACGGTGTACCTGCCGGTCACGGCGGAGGCGCAGGTTGCCATGGACAGGCCGACTGCGCCGGTGGTGGCGGCCCACCTGCCCCATCCCGGCGCGACCATCCTGGTGGTGGACGACGAGCCGGCCGTGCGCCGGATCGCCGTCCGGGTGCTCGAACGCAGCGGATGGCGGGTGCTGCAGGCGCCCGACGCCGCGGGGGCCCTGGCCCAGGTGGAGCGACATGGCGCGCCGCACCTCTTGCTGACGGATCTCACGATGCCGGGCCTCGGCGGCGGCGCCCTGGCGCGCCGGATGCGCGAGCGCTGGCCGGCGCTGCCGGTCATCTTCATGTCCGGCTACTCCGTCGAGGAACTGCGCCGGCAGGGGAACGGCTGTCCCGTCGAGGCGCTGCTGCAGAAGCCCTTCGGCCCGGAGGAGCTGGTGGCGAAGGTGGCCACCGCGCTGGTGGCGCTGGAGCGTCACATCACCGCGCCGCAATCCTCCTGAAGGACGAAGCCGGGAAGCCGCCGGACGCCCCGCGCCTACTTGCGCGAGCCCGGATCGGAGGCATCTTCTCCCGCGCACTTACTTCCCCCTATCATCCCGGAGCAACTCATGGATCTCACGACCCTGCTCGTGCAGGTGGTGTCGGGTGCCGTCGGCGGCAACCTTGGCGGCCTGCTCAACAAGGCGAAGAGTCTCGGTCCGCTGCTCAACACGATCCTGGGGGCGGTGGGCGGTGTCGGCGGAGGGCAGGTGCTCGGCGGCCCGTTGAGTGACATCCTGGGCAACGCCACCGCCGGCAACGCCGGCGCCTCCGCGATTGTCGGCCTCCTGCTGCCGCTGATCGGCGGGATGCTCAAGAAGAAGGCCTGATCCTCCCGGCAAGCGAAAAGGCCCGGCACGAGTGCCGGGCCTGGTCGTTTCCGGGGCTGGGCCCCTGGCGGATCAGCTCGCCAGGTCGCCGACGGCCTTCGCCAGCAGCTTCACCTTGGCCTGGTCGCCCGCCTGCGCGGCCTCGGAGTCGAGTCGCGTGGCCAGCGCCGTGAGCGACTGCTTCCGTGACGCCCCCGAACTCCGCTCCGCCCCCGCGAGCATGGTCCGCGCCTCCGCGATCCGTCCTGCCGCCAGCCCCTTGGACCGTTCCAGCTGATCCAGGTAGGCCCGCGCCAGCGCGAAGCTGGCGGGCCACCAGATCTTCGGCTGGCCCTGGGCGTTCAGGTACTCATAGCGCACCGTCTTCGCGGCGTCGATCTCGTTCTGCGTCAGCAGCGCGCTCGGCGTGAGCTCCAGGATGTCGAGCCCGCGCGAGATCTCGGAGCTCACCATCACGCCATTGTACCAGTACACCGACCAGGTGCCGCCGCCCGCCATGCGGGTCGAGTCCACCGGGCCGCGGTCGAAGAAAGCGATTTCCATCGGGTGCGCCGCGTCGGTCCAGTCGAACACCGACACGCCGCCCTGGTACCAGCTCTGCACCATGATGTCGCGCCCCGGGACCGGGATCAGCGACCCGTTGTGCGCCACGCAGTTCTCCTGCTCCGTCTGGGCCGCCGGCATCTTGTAGTAGCTCTTGAACTGCATGGTGCGGTTCTCGAGCGTGAAGATCGCGTTGGCGCCCCATTCCTTCTTGTCGGTGGCGCGGCACTTGGGCTGCCCGCCGCCGCCCCACTCGTCGGTGAAGAGGACCTTGGTGCCGTCGTTGTTGAACGTGGCCGAGTGCCAGTAGGCGAAGTTCGAGTCGGCCACGGCGCCGATCCGCCTCGGATTGGTCGGGTCGCTGATGTCGAGCAGCAGGCCGTACCCCTCGCAGGCCCCGCCCGCCAGCCCGATCGCCGGGTAGAGCGTGATGTCATGGCACTGGTTGGGGCCGGTGCGGCGCCGCGGCCCGCGGGCCGGCCCGCCGCCCCCCGTCATCCGGGCGATCATGTCCGGCAGCGCGGCGCGGAGGGTCGCGCTGTCGGCGCCGGTGGGCGCGCCGGTCCCGTTCCGCGCCTTCACCACGCTGTCCAGCAGGTGCTGGGCGAAGTTGTCCGGCAGCGCCATCTCCTGCTCGCCGATCTTCACCATGAACGCCCCGCGGGCCCGCGCCGCCTCCATCGCCGCCTGCCGCCGGGCCGCATCCGCCGGCGCCTCGCCGTGCGTGGGCGCGGGGGCCAGGTCGTTGAAGATCCGCGGGGAGGACACGATCGCGGCCTGCTCCGGGTGCGCCAGCGGCACCTTGATCACTTCAATGCGGAACAGCGCGCTGTTCGGATCGTCCTCGGGGTACTCCCGCGAACAACCAGGCAGCTCGCTCGGCGACCGGACCCCGGCCGAGCCGGAGATGTAGACGTAGACGTTGTCCTTGTCCTTCGGGTCCACCAGCACCGAGTGGGTGTGGGAACCGCGGCAGGTCTGGACGTTGCCGACGTTCTTCGGGTTCTTGATATCGGTGATGTCGAAGATCCGGAGCCCGCGCAGCCGGTCCTTGCTCACCGTGTCCGCGACGCCCTGGGCCCCGCAGTCAATCCGCCCCGAGAGTCCCTCGCCGGAGACGAACAGCAGGTGCTTGTAGACCGAGACGTCGCTCTGCGAGGCGGGGCAGAGGTAGGCGTTATTGACCACCGGCTTGGACGGGTTGGTGATGTCCCAGATGATGTAGCCGTTGTAGTTCCCCTGGAATACCAGGTTGCCCTGGAACGCCAGGTCGGAGTTGGTGACCCCGACGAAGCCCTCCGGCGGCGCCGAGTTCGACACCAGCCGCATGTTCCACAGAGCCTGCTGGGCGTCGCTGGCGCCGGCCCGGAGACCCACCCGGGGATCGGGGGTGGGGGCGCCAGAACGCGCCATCGTCGGGGCTGGGCCTGTGCCCGCGCCGGTGGTGGAGGAGGAACAGGACGCGAGGGACACCGCTCCCAGCGCGAGCAGCAGGGCGCGGGCCGGCGGCAGAACAGTGGCCATGTGCGATTCCGGTGAGGGGAAGGTGGGACGGACTGTGTGGGAGACGGTCATCGGGTGCCCCCGGTTTCAGACTGGAGCGCCGCGAGCATCCGCTCCATCCGGGCGACTTCGGTGGTCTGGTCGGCGCTCACGTCGGACGCGAACTTGAAGATCACGTCCTCCTGCGCCGCCCCGTGGGATCCGAAGAGCGTCTCCACCATGGTGAGCGCCCCGTTGTGGTGCTGAATCATCAGGGTGAGGAAGAGCCGATCGAACGCCGGCCCCCGGGCATCGGCGAGCTGCTGCATCTGCTCCGGCGTCAGCATCCCCGGCATCAGAGTCTCGTGCGCATGGTGATGCATCTCCCCCGCCGCCCCAACCGCCGGGACCGGCTGGTCCCGGTCCTCCAGCCAGCGCTGCATGGTCCGGATTTCGTCCTTCTGCGCCGCCACGATCCGCTCGGCCAGGCGCTGGATCTCGGCGCTGGCCTGATTGGCCGGGGCCCAGCCCGAGATCACGATGGCCTGCGCATGGTGGCCGATCATCCCCGTCATGAACTCCACATCCGCGGGGGTGAAGGCGCGGCGGACACTGTCCGCGCGGGCAGCGGCTGCAATGAGGGCGGGGTCAGACCTGGGGGCGGGACTCGCGGGCGGGGTGGACGGGGCACAGGCCAACGCAGCCAGGCAGCAGAGGATCGCGCCAGCGCGCGTTTCGGGATTGAACGTCATCATCGCTACGGAATCTCCAGACGAATAAGCCTCGTTACGGTCCTGCCGTCCTGCCGACGGGAAGGATCTTACGCCGCCGGCCCCGGGTTGCAAAGCGCGCCGGGGTTGGACTCCCCGGGAACCCGGTTGACGAGCTCCCTTTCAGGCCGTACGGTCTCCCCCATGCCAAGCCAGCGCCGGACCTCGATTGACATCGCCCGCGGGGCGGTCATGGTGCTCATGGCCATTGACCATGTCCGGGTCTACTCCGGCATCTCCCCCGGCGGCCCGGACCCGGCGGTGTTCTTCACCCGCTGGGTGACGCACTTCTGCGCCCCGGCCTTCATCTTCCTTGCCGGGACGAGCGCCTTCCTTTATGGGCGTACCCACCAGGATCTCTCCCGGTTCCTGGTCACCCGCGGCGCGTGGCTGGTGCTGCTGGAGCTGACGGTCATCCGCGTCGCCTGGACCTTTAACTTCGACTTTGGCCACTACCTGCTCGCCGGCGTGATCTGGGTGATCGGGTGGAGCATGATCCTGCTGGCCCTGCTGGTCCGGCTTCCCGTGGGAGTGGTCGGCGGGTTCGGGATCGCGGTCATCGCACTGCACAACGCCGTGATGCCCCGGCTGGTTGGCGCCCTCCCCGACGGGCTGGGGTGGCTACGGAAGGCGCTGTACGTCGGCTTCTTCGACGAGCCGATCCGGCTCGGCGCCGGCGGGCCGCCGCTGGTGGTGCTCTATACCATCATCCCATGGGTGGGGGTGATCGCGGCGGGATATGCCTTCGGCCGGATCATGACCCTCGAGCCCGGCCGGAGGGACCGCCTCTGCCTGCAAATCGGGGTCGGCGCCACCCTCCTTTTCCTTCTACTGCGCGGCACCAACCTCTACGGCGACCCGTCTCCCTGGGGGGTGGTCCGGGAGGGGCGCACCCCGATGCCGGCCCTGCTCGATTTCCTGAATACGAGCAAGTACCCCGCGTCGTTGAGCTTCCTGCTCATGACGCTGGGACCGACCATCGCGCTGCTGCCGCTGCTGGAGCGGTGCCGCGGCCCGGTCGCCCGCTGGCTCACGGTCTTCGGGCGGGTGCCGTTCTTCTATTACATGCTCCACATCCCGCTGATTCATGCCCTGGCGCTGGTGGTGTCGGCTGCCCGCCTGGGGTCGGTGTCGCCCTGGCTCTTCGCCAACCACCCGATGGGACAGCCGGCGCCACCGGAGAGTTACACCTGGACCCTGTGGCAGTTGTACCTGGTCTGGGCGGTGGCGGTCCTGCTGCTCTACCTGCCCTGTCGCTGGTTCGCCGAGCTCAAGGCTCGACGGTCGGACCGGTGGCTCAGCTACCTGTGAGCGGAGACTTCGAGGAGGTCGCGCTGCTCCGGGCCCGCGGGAGCGGGGCCCGATGAACCAGCCCGAAGAACTGACGCGCGACGCGCCGCTCCTCTGGTCCCCCGGGAAGGGCACAGAGGTGTGGGCGCTGTTCCAGGCCTGCATCGCCGGGGACCTGCCCGCGGTCGAGCGGCTGGTGCGAGGGAATCCCGCGCTGGTACGGGCCCACTATCAGTACCGCCGCCCGATCTACTTCGCGGTGCGGGAGAACCAGCTCGCGGTGGCCGCCTGGCTGCTGGAGCGACACGCGACCGATGGGGACCTGGCGGTGCTGGGTCCGTTGCTCGAGGTGGCGCTGGACCGCGGCTACGCCGAGATGGAGCAGTTGCTGATCGCGAAGCAGCCGCACGTCTCTCCCCGGGGGGAACCCGTGGCGGCGGCCATCCGCGACCGCGACTTGCCACGGCTGCGCCTCCTCCTCGACGCCAATCCCGGTCTGCTCCATGCGGGCGATGCATCCGGCAACCAGCCGATCCACTGGGCGGTGATGTCCCGGCAGCCCCAGGTCATCGATGAGCTGCTCGCGCGTGGCGCCGATCCCAATGCCCGGCGCCCGGATGGCGCCCGGCCGATCCAGCTCTGCAACGGGGACTACCACTACCGCGGCTGGCGCGATGTCCCCGGCGATGGCACCGCCACCCCACTGGAGGTGCTGCGGCACCTCCGAGCCCGCGGCGCCGAGTGCGATATCTGCACCGCGGCGCACATCGGGGATGAGGCCCGGGTACGGGAGCTGCTGGATGCCGACCCCTCGCTTGCCAACCGCGCCTCCGAGTACGTCACCTACTACCCCTGTTCGGGAACCCCGCTCAGGAATGCCGCCGGCGCCGGGCACCTGGATCTCGTGCGGCTGCTGCTGGAGCGGGGTGCCGATCCCAACCTGCCGGAGGAGGGCATCGCCCCGCATGGCCACGCCCTCTACGCCGCGGTGTACCACCGACACCACGCGATCGCCCGGCTGCTGCTGGAGCGCGGCGCCTGGCCCAGCCCCGAGGTCGAGAGCTCGGCCGACGCGCTCAGCATCGCGATCCTCAACGAGGACAAGGAGATGGTGGCCCTGCTCGCCTCGTACGGCGCCGCGCGCTCGGTGGAGCTGCTGGGCTATTACGGGGATGTGGCGACCGCCGCGGCGGTCTTCGCGGTTGATCCTGACCTGGCGGATGATCCGGTCGCCTTCGGCTACGCCGCCGACAACGGGCACGAGGGGTTCCTGCGGCTGATGCTGCGGCACCGTCCGGAACTCATCCGGCGGGTGAGTGTCGCCGGCAAGACCCCTGTGCTCACCGAGTGGCTCTTCGCCCAGGGCATGGACCCGAACCGGCCGGACTGGCTGGGGGTCACGGCGCTGCACCGTCTGGCCCGGGCCGGAGACATCGAGCAGGCGGCCCTGTTCCTGCACCACGGGGCGGCGCTCCATGCCCGGGACGAGGATAGCCGCTCCACCCCGCTCGCCTGGGCCGCGCGGGAGGGCAAGAGCGAGATGGTGCGCTTCCTCCTGGCCCGTGGCGCCCGGTCCAGCCTGCCGGACGACCCGCCCTGGGCCACGCCGCTGGCCTGGGCCAGGCGGAAGGGACACCCGGACATCGTCTCATTGCTCGAGCTCCCGAGTGCTCACTGAACGCTGGAAGGACCGGCGATGCGCCACCTGACCCGTGCCCTGTTGTCGGCCGTCACCCTCGGCTGCGCCAGCGGTACCGTCACCACCACGGTGCTGCCGCCGCACCGGCTCTACGCCCCGGTTTGCCCCACGGCGGTGCTGGTGCACGAAAGCCCCGGCGAGATCCCGTCCGGCGGCATCGTCCTGGCGCGGATCCGGGTGGAGGGTGGGGACATGACGACGACCAGTGACAAGCTCCGCCGCCGGCTCCGGGAGGAGGCCGCGAAGCTCGGCGCCAACCGAGTCCTCGCGAGCGAGGTGACCACGCCCGGGACCCTCGCCGCGCTCGGCATGACTCTGGCCCAGAGCTACAGCACCCGGCAGCGGGACCAGATCCAGACCGAGGCGATGACCGACCAGAATCAGGCCACCCGCGCCGCGGCCCCGCCGCCCACTGACCCGGGCTTCTACGGCCGTGGCCTGGCCTACGCCATCTACGTCCCGGACGACACCCTGCGGACCCAACTGGAGTGTCCAAGGTAGGTTGGCGGGTCGGCCGGACGGCCTCCCGCGGCGCCGCCATACCGACCTGCGGCGGCGCTTCCGCCACACCCGAATGCCCTCCGGGTTTCGCCTGCACCCAAGTTGAACTTCCCCGTTGTGACCTGGCCCACCGGCTTCCTCGCCACAATCCCCTACCATAGCGCACCCGCCGGCGCCCGCCGGTCACTCCTGCAGCACGCCGCACCCCCGAGGAACACAACCGATGGCGACTTTTCTCAAGAACCTGCGCGGCGGAGCGAACGCCGAAGAGCTGGCGCAGCTCGCGCAACTGGTCCAGCGGCTCGACTCCCAGCACCTGAGCCTGGAGCAGCTGGTCCAGCACGCCGACCGCAGCATCGGCCAGTTGCAGCGACTCGGCAGCCTGGGGGAGCGGGTCAGCGCGCTGGAGCGGCAGCTGGCCTCGGTGGAGGAACTCGCCGGACGGTTCGGCGCGGCCGAGCGGCAGCTCGCGACCCTCGTGGGCACGCGCAACCAGCTCGAATCCGACCTGGCCGATATCGGCCGCGGCATCGAGCGGACGCGGGGAGAGGCCGCCCAGGTGGAGGAGGCAGTCGCCCGCACCATGGCGCTCAAGGATGACCTCTCCGGCTTCCTCACCCTCGAGGGGCCGTTCCGCCAGCTGCGCGGCGAGATGGACGCCCTCCAGGCCCAGGGGGAGTCCTTCCGCGGGGAGTTGACCCGGCTCCGGGACCAGCACGAGAAGAGCGCCGGTCAGTACCGGACGGCCGCCAGCCGGATGGAGAGCTTCGACACTGAGTGGCAGCGCCTCACCCGCGCGCTCACCGAAACCGAGCACCGCATCGCCGGCCTCGAGCAACTGCTCGCGGACATGGCGCCGGTGGCGGAGTCGGTGGCCCAGACCCGGCGGCAGCTCGCCGGCGTGCGCGCCACGGCGGACCAGATCGGGCAGAAGGTGGCGCTGTTGGAGCAGCAGCGGGATCAGGTGGACCGCGCCACCGCCAAGCTGGAGCACCTCACCAGCCTGATGCAGCGCGCCGACCAGGGGCTGGAGCGTCAGGCGGACATCGTGCGCACGCTCTCCGATCTTCGCGCGGAGCTGGATCAGCTCTCGGAGAATCACGCCGTCATCCATGAGCGCACCCGCCTCGCCACCGAACGGCTGGAGCGGGTGGAGTCGGGCCAGACCGCCGCCGAGCGGGCGCTGGCGCTGGTGCGGGAGGGACTCGATCAGCAGGGCGAACGGGTCCAGCTCGAGAGCCGGGGAATGGAGGGGATCGGGCAGCGCATCGTGGACCTGCGCCAGACCATCGGCGAGTGGGAAGGCCGGTTCCAGTCGCTGGCCGCGGGCGCCGAAGCGATCGCCGGCGCCGCCTCCCGCGCCGACGTGCTCTCGGGGCAGGTGACGGAGCTCGGCGGCGAGCTCGGGCGCCTGACGGAGCTCGGCGCCCGTGCCCGCGCGGGGCTCGCGGACCTGGAACGGCTGGAGGAAGGGATCAGCGGCCTGACCGAGCGGACCTGCCGGGTCGAGGAGTCGCGGCCGGTGCTGGAACGCACCGTGCGGGATCTCCAGGCCCTCACCGCGACCGGGGAGGCGATCCGCGACTCGCTGGAGCAGCTCCGCGCCGCACGACAGGAGCTAGCCGACACCCGCGGCCGCCTGGAGGGGACGCGGACCTGGCTCGGAGAGAACGAGCGCCAGATGCAGGCGCTCAAGGGTGATCTCACCGGGCTCGACCGGATGCGCACCATGCTCGACACCCTGCGCCGGGAAGTGGACCAGCTCGGCGCCTCGATGAGCGTGGTCGAATCCCGCCGCGGCATGGTCGAGGAGGTGCAGCAGCAGCTCGGCGAGGCCGCCCGGCTTGGCGGCGGCATCGAGGAGCGCGCCCGTGCCCTGGCGGAGCGGCTGGCCGGGGCGGAAGACCGGCTGGATACCCTCGGGCCCCGGCTGGATGAGGTGAGCCGGACCGGCAACCAGCTGGTCAGCGTCACCGCCGAACTGCGGGACATGGAGGCCCGCATCGGCGAGGTGCAGGGCGCCGTCGCCGGGGTCGAGGACCGGGCGAAGGGCCTTACGCAGCTCTCTGACCGGATGCACGAGCTGGCGCGGGAGGTGGAGCAGCGGCAGAACGCCCTGGCACGCGCCAGCGAACACCTGGAGCGGGCGACGATCCTCCGGCAGGAAGCGGCCGAGGCGGCGAGCCTGCTCGCCACGCGCGCCCGGGAAATGGAGGAGGTCCTGGCCCGCGCCGGACACCGGGTGCAGGACACCGAGGCGCTGGCCCGCGAGCTGGATGGCCGGGTGGCGGCGCTCACCAGCATGCAGGACCGGATCAACGGCTTCGAGGCCAAGCTGGCGGAATGGCGGGGCGTCGAACAGCAGCTGGCGCAGGCCATGGAGCAGGCGGCGGTGCGGCAGGCCACCGTGGCCAACCTGCAGGGAGAGATCCGGGCCCTGTATGAAGTGGCCCAGCGGACCCAGCAGGATGCCCGGGCGGTGGTGGAGGCCCATCCGCAGGTGGCGCGGACGCGGGCGGAACTCGACGCGCTGCTCGAGCGCCTGGGGGACGCCGGCGGCATGCTGCGCACCCTGGAGGAACGGCGCCGCCAGCTGGACCGGACCGAGGAGCGGCTGGCCCACGCGGATACCCTGGTCGCCGACGTCCGGGCCGCGCTGGAAACCCTGCTGTCGCAGAAGGCGCAGGTGGATCACTTCCTGGAGAAGGCCACCGCGCTGTCGCTCGAGACCCGGCGGGTGGAGGGACTGCTCGATTCCCTCCGGGAAGAGCGGCGGATCACCGACCGGATCCAGACCACCCTCGCCGATCTCCGGCGACAGGACGAGGTGGAGGCCCGGGTCACGACGTAGCAGCCCGGGGTTTCGATCCAGTTGATGCCGCGCTTGTGAGTCAGGCGGGGGCGGAGCTAAGCTCCGCCCCTACCTCCTATGCGCACCCGCTTCGCGCCGGCTCCCACCGGCTACCTCCACCTCGGCCACGTCGCCAACGCGCTCTACGTCTGGGGTGTGGCTCGGGCCCTCGGGGCGGAGGTGCTGCTCCGGATCGAGGACCACGACCGGCAGCGCTGCCGCCCGGCGTACGAGGCCGCGCTGCTCGAGGACCTGGAGTGGCTCGGCTTTCAGCCTGACATTGCGCCACCGGCCGAATTCCGCCGGGGACCAACCCGCTACCGGCAGAGCGACAACGCCTCTGCCTACCGGGCGGCCGTGGAGCAGCTGCTGGCCGCGGGGCACCGGGTGTACGCTTGCGACTGTTCGCGGCAGGACATCCTGGCGCGCGCGGGCCGGTCGGGCCGCGCCGGCGCCGAGCTTCGCTACGACGGATATTGCCGCGAGCGTGCGCTGGGTCACATGCAGGGGCGCGCGCTCCGCGTAGTGTTCCCCGCTGGCGTTGAGCGCTTCGAGGACTTGCGGCTCGGCCCGCAGGTCCAGGACCCCCAGGCCCAGTGCGGCGACCTGCTCCTGCGTGATCGACAGGGCAACTGGACCTATCAGTTCTGCGTGGTGGTGGACGACCGCGACCAGGACGTCGATCTGATCATCAGGGGGATGGACCTGCTCCAATCCACCGGGCGCCAGCTCCTGCTGGGTCGCATGCTGGGCCGGACACAGTTGCCGCGTGTCCTGCATCACCCTTTGCTCCTTAAGTCAGGCGGAGCCAAGCTCAGCAAGGCGGATGGCGATACCAGTGTGTGTGAACTGCGAACGCGGGGCGTCACCAGCGCCGAAATCATCGGTATGGCGCTGCACCAACTTGGAATGCATGGAGGTAATCCGCTTTCGCTCCTGGAAGCACTGAACCTTTTCTCGTCACTCGTATAGATCTTCGCCGCTTCCGCAGTTCGCGGGACCCTTCTTCACCGTTTGCCCATCTCGTGGTGCCCGAAGGCCGGTCGGTTCGCTGTTGCGGCCTTTTCAGTGTCATCAAGTACGACACCTGTTGATACAACCGTTACTGCCGGGCCCTCACGTCGTGCGGCGCAGCCACCGACGCTGGGGTCACGGCGCCGCAGACGCGGCGTGATGTGACCTGGTGGAGTGGCGAAACGGCACCAGGCGCAGGCAGGAGAGAGTCCGCTGGCATGCGCACCGGCAGGTTCTGTTACTGCATTACCGAATGTTTCGCGATGGATGAGTCATCATGCGCAACTCGATTTCAGGCTTCGTGCGGGGCGGCCTGGCCCTGCTGGCGATTGGTACCTTTGCAGCCTGCTCCAGCGAGCAGATCACCTCGGCCCCGTTCGTCGCGGACACGACGGCGGCCACCCCCGTGATGGGCGTCACCAGTTCGGTCGTCGCCCTGCGAGGCAACGAGCCGTCCGGCTTCATCAAGCTGGCGGACAACGACTGGCTGGGCTTCTCGGTCAGCTCCCCCGCACTGGGCAAGGCCCTGCTGGGCTGGACCCGGTACGCGAAGGGCAACACCGGCCGGGCCGTGGTCGATGCCGCCGCGCCTGGCGACCCGGATGCACTCGAGGTGCTGTTCAGCGGCAAGCAGGGCGTGGGCCCCGAGCACATGTCCGTGACGATCCCGAAGGGCAACTCGCGGATCTATCTCAGCGTGCCGGTCTGGGTGCCGGCCACCTACGTCGGCTCCTCGAGTGGGGTACAGAAGCTGTTCCACCTGTGGGCGCCGATTGACAAGAGCATCAATTCCACCATCGGCGGCAGCATGGTGGTCCCTTCCATCTTCGGGGCGCTCAACAATGGCCTCCGGGCCCAGGTCCGGATTCAGAATGCGACCGTCACACCGACGCAGGTCACTTCGTTCAACCTGACGGGGGGCTCGGTGCAGCGCGGTCAGTGGTATGTGTACGAGTACCTGCTCGTCCTGAACACCGGTTCCACGGCGAATGGTGAGGCCCACATGTGGGTCAACGGCGTCAAGTCGGCCACCAAGACCAACATTACATACAGCGGCGCAAGCCGGGCGAAGACCTGGACGGTGCTGCAGCTCAACCCCACCTACGGCGGCGCCGGCACCGTGCCGACGGGGACCAAGATCCGGTACGGCCGGATCTACGTAAGCGTTGCGCCGTAACTGACTGCAGGGCCGGGGGTCGGATCGCCGAGGGCGGCGACGATCCCCGGGGCGGTCGGAAATACCGCGGTGGCCATGGGCATCCAGCCCATGGCCATCGCGGTTTCCGCGGTGCGGGGGCCGAGGACGACGAGGGGCGGCCGGGCGGGGGGTGGGAGGACCCGACCGGCTGCGCGCAGCACCCGATGGCTTCCGATCAGCACCGCGTCGGTGTCCCGCAGGGCCGCCACGAGCGGGACCGGCGCCGCGAGCGCCACCCGGTAGGCACACACCTCGACGACGTTGATTCCGTGCCCGCGCAACACCTCCCGGAATTCCGGCCGCCGTTCCTCACCAGTCAGGTGCAGCACCGGACCCCGCACCCCGGCCCGGAGCATGGCGGTGGCGAGCACCTCACCTCCGCCGGGGGTGCCCGGCGTGAGCGCCGGCCACCCGATCGCGGCGGCGGTGGATGGCCCCACTGCCCAGAGCGCCGGCAGGTCCGATGGACCGAGGCCCAGCCCCGCTGCGCGCCGGTGTAATGCCTCGGCGGCGCGGGGGGAGGTGAGCGCGATCGCGGCATACCGGGCGGCTGCCTGGAGCGCGGTATCCACGGGGGCCCAATCGGCTGGTGGGAGGAACCGTAACAGCGGTCGCGCGCGGAGCTGCCAGCCCTGCGCGGCCAGGGCGCCGGCCAGGCCGGGAAGCGCCTCTGCTGAGAGCGTGCTGGTCAGGATCACCTGGCGCCTCCCGCGGCGGATGCCGCATGGAGGATGGCCCGGCCGCCGCGGTCCAGCAGCTCCGCGGCTAGTCCTGCGCCGACGGCCTCCGCCTCCGCGACCGTGCGAGGGGCATCGGTCCGCATGCCAGCGACCGCCTCGCGGCCGTCGAGCGAGGTGATGCTGCCGCGCAGGTGGAGGCGGGGCGGCGCGAGTTCGTCGACCTCCGCGTAGGCGGCGACCGGCAGGTGGCATCCTCCCTCGACGGTGGCGAGCAGCGCCCGCTCGGCGGCCACCGCGAACTCCGTCGCGGCGTCGTTCAGCGCCAGGCGCGCGCCGGTCGCGGTGGGAGGATCATCCGAGCGAGTGGTGACGGCCAGCGCCCCCTGGCCCGGGGCCGGCAGCATGAGCTCGAGCGGCAGCCGCTCGCCGATCCGGTCCTCCAGCCCGAGCCGCACCAGCCCGGCGGTGGCGAGCAGGATGCCGGTCCACTCCGGGGTGCGGTCCAGTGTCTCGAGCCGGGTCCCGACATTCCCCCGCAGGTCCACCACCACAAGATCCGGCCGCGCCCGGAGCAGTTGCGCCTGTCGCCGGAGGCTGCTCGTCGCGATGGTGGCGCCGGGAGGGATGTCCGCCCACCGGAGCGGCCCCCGGCCCACCAGCGCATCGCGCGCATCCTCCCGGGCGCTCACCGCGGCGAGCCGGATCCCCGCCGGGATGGTGGTGGGGAGATCCTTGAGGCTGTGCACCGCCAGGTCGATCCGCCCTTCCGTGAGGGCCTCGTCCAGCTCCCGGCTGAAGATCGCCGGCTGCCCGAACCGCCCGAGCGGCGTGGCACGATCGAGGTCCCCCGTGGTGGTGACCCCGACGAACTCCGTGGCCAGTCCGGCCGCGTGCAGCAGGCTCCGCACCCGCTCCGCCTGCCAGCGGGAGAGCGGGCTGGTGCGCGCCCCGACGCGGAGCCGGCTCACGCCACCTCCCGGCCGCGGGTCCCGCGGGCGGCGAGCCAGGCAGCACAGCGATGTGCTGCCGCCGCCATGATGGCGTGTGCGGCGCCGCGGTCGGCCGGGCTGCCACCGGGGTCGCCAAAGAGCTCCAGCCCCGTCAGCTCCACGCCCCGGATGTCCGCCACCGCGCCCGCCACGTTCCGGGGTACCCCGAGATCCACGATCCGCAGCCCATCGTCGGCGTCACCCCGCGCCTGTCGCAGCGGACCGCTCAGGATGACCGGCTCCGCCGCGCTGGTGGCGACGATCGCGGCATCCGCCGCCGCCAGCAGGGTGTGCCGCGACTCCCAGTCCGCCGCGCCGGCGCCGAGTCGTGCCGCCAGCTCCTCCCCTTTGTCGCCCCGGCGGTTCACGACGGTGACCGCGCGGCCGCCGCCGACCAGGACCCGCCCCGCCGCTTCGATCGTCCGGCCGGCGCCGATCAGGAGCACCCGCCGCGGCTCCTGACGCAACAGCCAGGTGGCGGCCAGGGCTCCCACCGAGGCGGCGCGGCGGCCCAGCGCCGTCTCATGCCGCACCTGCTTCCCGGCGCCGAGTGCGGACTGGAACAGCCGGTGCAGCTCGGGGCCGATGGTGCGCGCGGCAAGCGCCTCCTGATACGCTGCCCGGACCTGACCCAGCACCTGGCAGTCGCCGCAGACCTGGGATTCGAGTCCCGCCGCGACCCGGTGCAGGTGGGTGATCGCCTCCCCCCCCTCGAGCCGTTGCGCCCGCCGGAGGAACGCGCCACCCGTGGCGGGCAGCACGCGCTCCGCGGTGGCGGCGAGCCGCTGCAGATCCTCGCCACCATCGCCGAGCCAGGTGACAAGGGCCACGCGGTTGCAGGTCACCAGGCAGGCGGCCTGCCCCAGCCCCGCCCGTCGGGTGATGGTGCCGAGCCGTTGCCGCGCCTCCGGTCCCAGCGCGAATGGTTCGCGCTCCGCCACCGTTGACTGCCGGTGATCGAGCGAGAAGATGGTCAGCATGGCACCGCCACCCGCGCCCGGGCCGCCACCACCCCGACCACGGTCACCACCGGCGCCTGCAGTCCCTCCTCCTCCGCCTGTCGCGCGATGCTCGCCAGCGTCCCGGCAACCACCCGCTGCCGCTCCGTCGTGCCGGACTGGATGCAGGCGGCCGGTGTCTCCGGGTCTCGACCGGCCGCGATCAGCGCGGCGGTGAGCTCGGGGAGCACGCCCAGCCCCATGAGGAGAACCAGGGTCTCGATCCCGGGGTGTGCCGCGAGCTGGTGGACCGACGCCGGCAGCTCGCCGTCCTCTCCCTGGGCGGTGATCACCGCGAAGGCGCGTGACTCCCCCCGCGCCGTCACCGGGATCCCCGCCGCGGCCGGGGCGGCAATCGCGCTGCTCACCCCCGGCACCACGGTGCAGGGGATGTCCGCGGCCAGGCAGGCGTCCATTTCCTCCGCGCCGCGGCCGAAGACGAAGGGGTCACCGCCCTTGAGCCGGACCACCTTTCGTCCGGCCCGGGCATGCTCCACGAGCAGCCAGTTGATCTCCTCCTGCCCCATGCCGGTTCCGCCGGCCCGCTTCCCCACATCCACCACCACGGCGTCCCGGCGCACTTCGCGCAGCAGTTCGGGAGCGGCGAGCCGGTCGTGCAGCACCACGTCCGCCGCGCGGAGCAGGGCGAGTCCGCGCACGGTGATGAGCCCGGGGTCGCCGGGGCCGGCCCCGACCAGGGTCACCGAGCCCGGCTCCGGCTCATCGGCGGCCGCCACCGGCGGAAGCTCACGGCGGGCGATTGTGGCCAGCAACTCCGGCAGCTCCTCATAGGCCCCCACGGGAATGTCGAGCACGACCCGGCGCGTCCCATTCCCTTCGCCTGATCCGAGCCGGCGCGGGAGGTCGGCCAGCGCATGCCCGCCACCACCGATGAGGAAGGGGATCACGAGCAGCTGCGTCACGGTCAGGGCGGCCAGCGCCGGCTCGAGCTCCGGGTCGTCGTCGAGAAAGGCGGCAACCACCTCGAGGGCGGGGACCTCGGTCCGGAGCAGGGCCACCAGCTGCCGGGTGGTGTCGCGGCTCCGGGCGTTGCGGCGGGTGCCGTGTCCCACCACGAGCACCGCGAGGCGCGCCGGATCGAACCCTTCCGCGGCGATCACCCGCCGCGCCCGCGCTGCGACCAGCGCCATCAGCTCCCGCTCGGCCCCGATCGGCGGTGCGTGCCGAATCGTGGCGTGCGCCGCCCGGGCACTCGCTGCCACGGCGCGCGGCAAGGCCTCCTCGGTGTAGTAGCCCTCGCTGGTGAAGAACGGGAGGACCAGCACCCGGTCGGCCTGGAGCCGGTCCAGCGCGTCGGTGAACCCCGTGCCCCCCAGGTGGAATCCAGTGGCGACCCGATCCGCCGCGCCCAGGGCGCGGAGGCGAGCGGCGAGCCGCTCCACCTGGGCCCGCGCGCCGGGTTCCCGGGCACCATGAGCGGCCAGGAGCACCCCCGTCCGGCTCATGCCGCACCGCCGATCTGCACCAGCGGCGCGGTGGGCGCCTCCCGTCCGGTGACCATGCGCCGGGGCGCCTCGCGGGGCAGGAGGCGCTGGTAGAAGTCGCCCAGCCCCTCCCCGGGCTTGCCCTCGAAGGCCCAGCGCGCCAGCAGCGGCCGGAGGGCGCCTAACAGATCCGGCTCCCGGACCTTGTCCTGGAAGAGGTCGGCCACCCGGTCGCCCGCCAGCCCGCCGCCGACGTAGATCTGGTACAGGCCGAGGGACCGCCCCACGAAGGCGATGTCGGCGGTGTAGGGCCGGGCGCAGCCGTTGGGGCAGCCGGTCATACGGACGGTGAGCGGCCGGTCCGCCACGCCGAGCGCCACCAGTTCCGCCTCGAGCCGGTCGAGCAGGGCGGGGAGCGCCCGTTCCGATTCCGCGACCGCGAGACCGCAGGTGGGAAGGGCGGGGCAGGCCATCGAGTAGCGCCGCACCGGATGCAGCTCCGTCGCCGGCGTGACCCCGGCGGCCCGCAGCGCCCGCTCGATCTCCGCGGCCGCGGCCTCGGTCAGTCCGGTGAGGAGCAGGTTCTGCTGCCCGGTGAAGGCGAGGCCGGGGCGATGCCGGGCGATGACCTGGCGCAGCGCGGACCGGAGTGGCTGGTGCTCGCCGTCCGCGATGCGTCCGCTCTGGATGAAGACGCCGTAGTTCCAGGTCCCGTCCGCGGTCCGGAACCTGCCGAGGTGATCGTGGAACTCCGGGGTGGGGAGCTCCACGGCCGGGTGCAGGGGGAACCCCGCCCGCCCGGTGAATTCATCGCGGAACCACGCGAGGCCCCGCTCGTGGATCAGGTACTTGAGCCGGGCGTGGCGCCGGTCCGCGCGGTTGCCATGGTCGCGGAAGATGGCTGCCACCTCCCGGATGGCGGCCGCGCCATGCTCCACCGCCACGAAGCCGAGGGGCTCCGCCAGGCGTGCCATGGTGTCGCCCTTGCCATGCGTCATCCCCAGCCCGCCGCCGACCAGCAGGTTGAACCCCCGGATCCGGTCGCCCTCGACCACGGCGAGCAGCGCCGCATCCTGGGAATAGACGTCGATGCAGTTGTCGGTGGAGAGCGCCACCCCGGTCTTGAACTTCCGCGGCAGGTACTGGGGCCCGTAGAAGGGCTCCTCCTCCCCGGACGTGGCCACCTTGTCCCCGTCGAGCCAGATCTCGTAGTAGGCCCGGGACTGCGGCGTGAGCTCCGCGGCGATCCGTTCCGCCGCCTCGCGCACCGCGCGGTGCGCGGGGTGGTCCAGGTTCACCGGGCAGCCCATCACGTTGCGGCGCACGTCGCCGCAGGCGGCGATGGTGGTGGCCAGCGCGTGATTGATTGCCGCGATGCTGGCCTTGAGCCCGTCCTTGAGCACGCCATGGAACTGGAGCCCCTGCCGGGTGGTGATCCGGAGGGTGCCGTTGGCGTGCGTGCCCGCCAGGTCGTCGAAGGCGAGGTACTGCTCCGCGCTGAGGAGTCCGGCGGGGAGCGCCACCCGGATCATGAATTGGTAGGCCTTCTCCCCGTCCGGGTCGCGCGTCTTCCGCGCGTCCCGGTCGTCCTGCTGGTAGGTGCCGTGGAACTTGAGCAGGTGCATGTCCTCCGGCGCGAAGTGGGTCGCGTCCGAGGCCAGCGTCTCCGCGAGGCTCCCGCGCAGGTAGCGCCCGTCCCGCTTGGCGATCTCGACCTTCGAGTCCGCGCCCGTCGCCTCATCGGTGATCCGGTGCATCCGGTCCCATCCTCTCGTCAGATGCCGCTGCCATTGTTGTGCAGGCCGCACTCGATCTTGTCGCTGCTGTCCCAGCGCCCGAGGCGGGTGTAGTCGCTCGCGCGGGCGCCGGTCACCGGCCGGGTGCAGTGGGTGCAGCCGATCGTGGGGTAGCCCCGGTCATGGAGCGGGTTGTAGGGCACGTCCCGCTCCCGCACGTAGTCCCAGACCCGCTGCCGGTCCCAGCGCACCAGCGGGTTCACCTTGAGCAGCTGGAACTGCCAGTCCCAGCCGATCAGCGGCGCCTCCGCCCGCACCGGCGACTGGCTCCGGGTGATGCCGGTGATCCAGACGTCCACGCCGGCCAGCGCGCGCGCCATCGGCTGCACCTTGCGCAGGTCGCAGCAGCGGTCCGGCGCGGTGCGCCAGAGCGCCTCGCCGTGCGCGGCGGCCTGGGCTTCCGGCGTGAGCGTGGTGCCGCGATTCTCGAACCGGAGCCCGGGGTAGCGCGCGGCCAGCCGGTCCCGGACCGCCAGGGTCTCGGGGAAGAGGAACATCGTGTCGAGGTAGACCACCGTGAGCCGGGCCCCGGCCTCGGCGTACAGGTCGATCAGCGCACACCCTTCCATGCCGAATTGGGTGGTGAGCACCATCGAGAGGTGCCCGAACCGCTCCAGGGTCCAGGCGACGAAGGCCCCGGTGTCCGTCTGCTCCGAGATGGCTGCGGTTGCGGTCATGCAGTGGCTCACTGTCGCTGGACCCTGACACGGTGCTGCCTGGCCCCGGTCCGTGGGTGGTGATTCTGTGCCGGAATGGTTCGGGTTCGTCGGGCGGCGGCCAAAAAAAGAACCGGCCCGTGGGAGCTCCACGGGCCGGTCGCCAGACACCAACTGCCGTCTATGCCGCCGTCAGGAGACTCCCATGCTTCCGCGCATGCCCATACAGGCGGGCATGGCGCAGGCGCAGGCGCGACAACAGTTCCCCGCCGGGCGGGCGGCGGTATGGAGGCGCGAGGTGGGAGTCCTGGTTGGCATGGCTGGATGAATATGCAGGCGGGCCCGTCGGCGGTCAACCAGGAGCAAGCGCGACCGCGACCGCCGCCTCAAAGTGCGCCAGCTCCGCCGGCCCGTGGGCCGCGGAGGTGAAGGCCGCCTCGAAGGCGGACGGCGCCAGGTACACGCCGGCGCCGAGCATGGCGTGGAAGAAGCGGGCGTAGCGCTCCTGGTCGGCCGCGCGGGCCCCGGCATAGTCGGTCACCGGCTGCCCGGTGAAGAACGGGGTCAGCATCGTTCCCACGCGCTGCACCGTCAGGGCAATCCCCGCGCGCCGCGCGGCCGCGAGGAGCACCTCCTCGGCCGCCGCCGCCCAACGATCCGCTCGCGCCCAGGCGTCCTCGTGCTCCAGAGCCTCGAGTGTCGCCAGGCCGGCCGCCATCGCCAGCGGATTGCCGGAGAGCGTCCCCGCCTGATACACCGGCCCGTCCGGCGCGATCAGCCGCATCAGCGGTTCCCGCCCGCCGTAGGCGGCGGCCGGGAGCCCGCCGCCCATCACCTTGCCCAGGCAGGTCAGGTCTGGCGCGACGCCGTACAGCACCTGCGCCCCCGCCGGGTGCACGCGCCAGCCCGTCATCACCTCGTCGAAGATGAGCAGGGCGCCGTACCGCGCGGTGACGCTGCGGAGCCCCGCGAGGAACCCGGGCCTGGGCGGCACCACCCCCATGTTTCCCGCCACCGGCTCCACCAGCACCGCGGCGATGCGCTCCCCGGCGGCGGCGAACAGGGCATCCACCGCGTCGAGGTCGTTGTACGGCAGCACCAGGGTGTCGGCCACGGTCGCGGGCGTGACGCCGGGCGTGCCTGGAATGCCGAGGGTGGCGACCCCCGAGCCCGCGGCGGCGAGGAGGGCGTCACTGTGGCCGTGATAGCAGCCCTCGAACTTGACGATCGCCGCCCTGCTGGTGGCGGCGCGGGCCAGCCGCACCGCGCTCATGGTAGCCTCGGTACCCGAACTCACGAAGCGGACCATCTCGATGGCGGGAAAGGTGGCGACGATGCGTTCCGCGAGCCGCACCTCGAGCTCGGTGGGCGCGCCGAAGCTGGTGCCCCGCGTGATCGCCTCCTGGAGCGCCGCGACGACCGCGGGGTGCGCATGCCCCAGGAGGAGCGGCCCCCAGGAGAGTACCAGGTCGAGGTAGCGCCGGCCGTCGGCGTCGGTGATCCAGGCGCCGGCGCCCGACGCCATGAACCGGGGGGTGCCACCCACCCCCCGGAACGCGCGGACCGGGCTGCTCACGCCGCCGGGGAGGAGCGCCCGCGCCCGGGCGAAGAGCGCCTCGGAGCGCGGGCCGGCGGGCGGCATCATGCAGGGCCGGTGTCGGCCAGCCAGCCGGCCACGTCCGCGGCGTGATAGGAGATGATGGCGTCGGCGCCGGCCCGGCGCATCGCGGTGAGCGATTCCAGCACGACGCGGCGCTCGTCAAGCCATCCGCGCTCCGCCGCCGCTTTCACCATGGCATACTCGCCGCTCACGTTGTACGTCACCAGCGGCAGCGCGGTGCGGGCCCGTACCGCGGCCACCACATCCAGGTAGGCCAGCGCCGGCTTCACCATGAGGAGGTCCGCGCCTTCGGCTTCGTCGAGCGCCGCCTCACGGAGCGCCTCCCGGCCGTTGGCCGGGTCCATCTGGTAGTCGCGCCGGTCCCCGAAGGCCGGGGTGCTCCCGGCCGCCTCACGGAACGGGCCGTAGAACGCTGAGGCGAACTTGACCGCGTAACTCAGGATGGCGGTGCCGGGGAACGACGCCTCGTCCAGCGCCGCGCGGATCGCCGCCACCTGTCCGTCCATCATGGCGCTGGGCGCCACGATGTCGGCGCCGGCCTCGGCATGGGAGACGGCCGCACGCGCCAGCAGCTCCAGGGTAGCGTCGTTGTCAACCCGCCCATCGCGGCCCAGCAGTCCGCAGTGGCCGTGACTGGTGTATTCACAGCAGCAGACATCGGTGATGAGGAGCAGGTCCGGATGGCGGGCGCGAAGCCGCCGCAGCGCCCGCTGCACGATGCCGTCGGCGGCGAAGTTCTCGCTGCCCTGCTCGTCCTTGGCCGCCGGGAGCCCGAAGAGGAGCACGGCGCCGAGGCCGGCCGCCACCAGGCGGTCGCACTCGCGGTCGAGGGCCGCGTCCACGGAGAAGTGATGGATGCCGGGGAGCGACGCGATCTCGCGGCGCAGGCTGGTGCCGTGCACCACGAAGAGTGGCTGGATCAGGTGGGCGGGGTGGAGCGCCGTCTCCCGCACCAGCGCGCGAAGCGCGCCGGTACGGCGGAGCCGGCGGGGGCGATCGCGCGGGGCGTGAGCCATGGCCGTACACTAGGCCCCGCGCGAATCACCCGCAAGCAGCGCGATCAGTTCCCGGTGGTGCCGGCGAACAGGCCGCGCCGTACCCGGAGCGACTTGGGGCTCGCGGCGGGGTCAAAGGTGAGCCGCTCCTCCGTGATCGTCGCCAGCCGGACCCGGCCCGTCAGCGTCAGCTCCTGCTCGCCGCGCCGCACCTTGATCGGAAGCTCCGCGCCCTCGCGGCTGCCGTACTCGGCGCGGAACCGCACGAACGACGGCTCCCCCGCCACCGGAATCTCCCCGAGGGCCAGGATCCTGTCCCCCGCCTGGACCCCGGCCTGGGCGGCCGCCCCGTCCGGATTCACGGCGGTGACCACGGTGCCGGTGGAGTCTGAGGTGGTGTTGATGCCGAGCCGCGGCACCCGCATGCTGTCGGTGACCAGCCGCAGCCCGGCCAGGGGCAGGACGCTGTCGTAGGGGAACGGCTCGCGGCCGTCGATGTAGCGCTCGTTGAAGCCGTCGAACTTCCGGCCCCCGGCCGCACGGGAGACGGCCCCCCACCACTCCGCCGCGCCGAATCCCTTCCCCTGCTTGTAGGTGCGCTGGTAGGTCTCGCGCATCACGTCGTCCAGCGAGCGGCGGTTGTCGCTCGCGTCCCGGATCAGGATGTCGAGCAGCAGGCCGGCCAGCGACCCCTTGGGGTAGTAGATGTAGCCGGTGCCGTCCGTCGGGTGGATCCAGGTGGACAGGCTCGCGTCCTCGAGCGCCACCGCCGGGACCTGGTTCACCTGCGCGATCTTGTTGCCGGTCTCCTCGAGGAAGGCGGCGGAGTCGATCACCCCGCCCCGGAGCATCGTGAGGTCGGCGTAGTAGTCGGTGATCCCCTCGCTCACCCAGAGCCAGACCGTCGGCTGGGCCACGTCATACCGGTAGGGCACCATCTCCGCCGGCCGCAGCCGCTTCACGTTGAAGGCGTGGAACATCTCGTGCGCGGTGACCGAGGCGATCCACGGCTGCCCGATCCCTTCCGGGGTGTAGATGCCGACATGGCTGTTCTGGTGCTCCAGCGCGGACCCGCCGCCGAACGCGGGCGGGAAGACCATCAGGGTGGTGTAGCTGCTGTATGGCCGCTCGCCGAAGACCTGCACCTGCGGCGCGAAGAGCTTCCGGTACTGGGCCCAGAAGGCGGCGCGCGCGTCGCCCGCCAGGGTGCCGGCGGGATAGGTCGCGAGCCGGACGTTGAGCCCGTCCACGGTGGCGCTGTCGAAGTCGAACCGGCCCACGAAGAACGGCATGTCCACCAGGTCGTGGTAGGTCCGCTCGGCGTAGCTGCCCGGACCGGTGGAACGCATCCCGGTGGCCACCCGCCAGTCGGCCTCGGTCTTCACCCGCACGGTGGCGGGAAAGTCGAGGCTCCGCCCCTCGGCGTAGGGGAAGAGGTTGGTGCCGTTGAAGAACGCGAACTCCTCGCGGCTCCAGGCCATCGCGTTGTCCAGCGAGTCGGCGTAGAACATGAAGCGGATCGTGACCGACTTGGCGCCCGCCGGCCGCAGCCGCCAGGTGTCGTAGTCCAGCTTGTCCCAGCGGAGCGGCTTGCCGTCCCCCACCGCGGTGAACTCCGAGACCCAGCGGGCAAAGTTGGTGACGTCGTACGCGCCGGGGGTCCAGGTGGGAATGGAGAGCAGGACGTCGCCGTTGCCGCCCACGTCGAACCGCATCCCGACCTCGAGGCTCCGCCGGGCGGCGGTCTCGCGGGTGAAGCTGACGTCGTAGGTGATGTTGCCGATCGGCGCGCTGACCGCCGGGGGCGCTCCAGCGGCGAGGGCGAGCAGGAGGAGACTGGGGTGCATGACCTTCGGGTCCGGGGTGAGAGTCGGGAGATAGACGGCCGTGGCCGTCAAATGGTTGCAGCAGGAGGCTCCTCGATCCCCGGGCCGGGCTCGTTGCCCCACTCCCCCTCCCATCGGGCCATGACCGCGGTGGCAAGACAGTTGCCCACCAGGTTCACCATGGTCCGGGCCATGTCCATCAGTTCATCTACGCCCAGGATCACCGCGATTCCCTCGATCGGGAGTCCGAAGGAGTGCAGCGTGCCGGCCAGCACCACCAGCGAGGCGCGCGGCACCGCCGCGATCCCTTTGCTGGTGATGAGCAGGGTCAGCATCATGAACAGCTGCTGGCCAAGGCTCAGGTGGACCCCCGCGGCCTGCGCCACGAACAGCGAGGCCACGCCCAGGTAGAGCGTGGAGCCATCAAGATTGAAGCTGTAGCCCAGCGGCATCACGAAGGCCACGATCCGCCGGGGGACTCCGAACTCGATCATCCGCTCCATCGCCAGCGGCAGCGCCGCGTCGGAGCTGGTGGTGGAGAAGGCGATGACCGCCGGGTCCTTCACCTTCCGGATGAAGGCCCGGAGCGGGATCCGGGCGAGCAGCGCCGCAGGCACCAGCGCCACCAGGGCGAAGACGATCAGCGCCCCGTACAGGGTGAGCACCAGCTTGGCGAGGTTGAGGATCACCCCGATGCCGCTGTGGCTCACCGTGACCGCCATGGCGCAGCCGATGCCGATGGGGGCGTACTTCATGATGATGTTCACGAACTTGAACATCACTTCGGCGGTGCCCTCCGCGAGGCCCAGCATGAACTCCTTGGGCCGCCCCTTCACCTGGGTGAGGGCAATGGCGAACATCGTGGCCCAGAACACGACCTGCAGCACCTCGTTGTTTGCCGCCGCCTCGAAGAAGCTCTTGGGCACGATATGCTCGAGGAAGCCGCCGAACGTGGTCGGCGCCGGCGAGGGGACGCCGCTGTTCGGGTCCGGCGGGGGGAGGATCACCCCCAGTCCCGGCTGGGTCAGATTGCCGGCGATCAGCCCGATCGCCAGCGCCACGAAGGTCATCAGCCAGAAGTAGCCCAGCGACTTGATCGCGAGCCGGCCGATCCGCTTGAGGTCGTCGCCGTGGCCGGCGATGCCCATCACCAGCGTGCCGAAGATGATCGGCACCACGATGGACTTGATCATGCGCAGGAAGACGGTGGACAGCGGCTTGAGGGACGCCGCGAATTCGGGCGCCAGCCAGCCGACCAGGATGCCGGCGCCCATCCCGATGAAGATCCAATGCGTAAGCGTCAGGCGCCTGAGGGTGGCGATCATGGGACCGGAGGGTGAGGGGAGAGAGGGGAAGCGGGAACCTACCTACACCAGCACCGCGGCCTTCTTTTCGATGACCCCGAGCAGCGACTCGAACGAGGCGGCGAACGACTTCACCCCCTCGGCCTCGAGGGTGGCGGTGATGGCGTCGAGGTTCACCCCGCGCCGGGCCAGGTCGGCGAACAGCGCCGGCGCCTCCGCCAGCGCCTCCCGGATGCGCAGCTCCGGCTGGCCGTGGTCACGATACGCCGCGAAGGTGGCGGGGGGAAGGGTGTTCACCGTCTCCTCCGCCACCAGCGCCTCCACGTAGTAGACGTCCGGCAGCGCGGGGTCCTTGGTGCTCGTCGAGGCCCAGAGGGGACGCTGGTCCATGGCGCCCCGCGCGGCGAGCGCCTCCCACCGCGCCGAGCTGAACAGCTCCTCGAACGCCTGGTAGGCCAGCGCGGCGTTCCCGATGGCCGCGCGCGCCCGCGGGCCGTCGGGACCCACCAGCGCGTCGACCTTGCCGTCCAGCCGGCTCACGAAGAAGCTCGCCACCGAGGCGATCCCCTCCAGCGGCTGCCCCGCCGCCGCCCGCTGCTCCAGGCCGCTGAAGAAGGCGTCCACCACCTCGCGGTAGCGGCGCACGGCGAAGAGCAGGGTGACGTTCACGTTGATCCCCTGCGCCAGGCAGTGGGTGATCGCCGCGAGGCCTTCCGCGGTGCCCGGGATCTTGATCATCACGTTGGGCCGCGCGATCCGCTGCCACAGCCGCTCCGCCTCCCGGATGGTGCCGGCCGCGTCATGGGCCAGGGTCGGCGAGACCTCGATCGAGACCAGGCCGTCCACCCCCGCCGACTGGCGGTGCACCGGCAGGAAGAGGTCGCACGCCGCCCGCACGTCGGCCACCGCCAGCGCCTCGAACACGTCGGCCGGCCGCGCGCCGCCGGCGGACAGCCGGCGAATCTCCTCGTCGTAGAGGTCGCTCCCGGCGATGGCCTTCTCGAAGATCGTGGGGTTGGTGGTCATGCCGCGGAGCCCGTCCTCGCGGATCAGCCGCGCCAGTTCGCCGGAAGCGATGAGGTCGCGGGTGATGAAGTCGTACCAGGGGCTCTGCCCCAGGGCGCCGAGGCGGATCAGGGGATTCAGCATGAGAGCACTCGCTTGGCCGCGGCGACGACGCCGTCGGCGGTGAACCCGAATTCCTTGAACAGGCGGTCCGCCGGGGCGGAGGCGCCGAAATGGTCGATGCCGATCACCTCGCCCCGGTCGCCGACGAACCGGTGCCAGCCGAAGCTGGTCGCCGCCTCGATGGCCACCCGGGCCGTCACCGCGGCCGGCAGCACCGACTCCCGGTAGGCCGCCGGCTGGGACTGGAAGATCTCCCACGACGGCAGCGAGACCAGCCGCGCCGCGATCCCTGCCGCCTGCAGCCGCTCCACGGCCGCCAGCGCCTGGTGCACCTCCGCCCCGGTGGCGATGACGATCACCGCCGGCGCCCCCCCCGGGGCATCCAGCAGGACATAGCCGCCCCGCGCCGCGCCCGCCGCCGGCGCCAGCCGGGCGCGGTCAAGCACCGGGAGCTTCTGCCGGGAAAAGACGAGGACCGTCGGCCCATCGCTCCGGGTGAGCGCCGATTTCCAGGCCTCCACGGTCTCGGTGGCGTCCGCCGGACGGATCACGGTGACGTTCGGGGTGGCGCGGAGCATCGCGAGCTGTTCGATCGGCTGGTGGGTGGGACCATCCTCTCCCAGCCCGATCGAGTCGTGGGTGCCGATGTAGATCACCGGCAGCTGCATCAGCCCCGCCAGCCGGATGGACGGCTTGCAGTAGTCGGTGAAGATCAGGAAGGTGCTGCCGAACGGCCGCAGGCCGCCGTGCGCCGCCATCCCGTTCAGGCACGCGGCCATGCCGTGCTCCCGCACTCCCCAATGGAAGTTCCGTCCGCTCTTCGCGGCGGCGAAGCTCCCGCCCCCCTTGATGTCGGTGCCGGTGCTCTCGGCCAGGTCCGCCGAACCGCCCACGAGGTTGGGGAGGGCCTGGGCCAGCGCATTGAGCACCTTCGCGGAGGCCTGCCGGGTGGCGAGCTGGCCGTCCGCGGCGGTAAAGGAGGGGAGTCCCGCGTCCCAGCCCGCCGGGAGCTGACCCGAGAGCCAGGCCGTGAACTCGGCGGCGAGGTCGGGATGGGCCGCGCGATAGCGGTCCCGTATCGTCTCCCAGGACCGGCGCGCGTGGGCCCCGCGCTCCCGACAGTGCGCCGTCCACGCCGCCGCCTCGGGCGCCACGTGGAACGGCGTCTCCGGCCAGCCCAGGATCGCCTTGGTCTTCGCCACCTCGTCCTTGCCGAGCGGCGCGCCGTGCGCCGCGGCGGTGTTGCCCTTGGTGGGGGCGGGATCGCCGATGCGGGTCTTGAGCATCACCAGGGTGGGCCGCGCCGCGTCCGCGCGGGCCGACTCGAGGGCGGCGCCGATGGCGTCGAGGTCGTTGCCGTCGGCCACGCGGAGCACCTGCCAGCCATAGGCCTCGAAGCGGCGTCCGACGTCCTCGGTGAAGCTGAGCGCCGTGTCACCATCGATGGTGATGTGATTGTCATCGAAGACGAGGGTGAGCCGGCCGAGCCCCAGGTGTCCGGCCAGCGACGCGGCCTCGCTCGCCACCCCTTCCATGAGGTCCCCGTCGCTGACGAAGCCCCAGACCCGGTGGTCCACGACCTCGAACCCGGGACGGTTGAACCGCTCCCGCAGCACCCGCTCCGCGATGGCCATCCCGACCGCGTTCCCCACCCCCTGGCCGAGCGGCCCGGTGGTGGTCTCCACGCCAGGCGTGTGTCCCCGCTCGGGATGTCCTGGCGTCTTCGAGCCCCACTGCCGGAACTGGCGCAGGTCCTCCAGCGAGAGCGGATAGCCCCCGAGATGCAGCAGGCCGTAGAGGAGCATGGAGGCGTGACCACAGGAGAGCACGAAGCGGTCACGATCGTGCCAGTCGGGCGCGGCGGGGTCGAAGCGGAGGAAACGGTCCCAGAGGAGCCACGCCGCGGGGGCGAGCGCCATCGGGGTCCCGGGGTGTCCGGACTGGGCCTGCTCGACCGCGTCCATGGCGAGGACGCGCAGCGAGTTGATCACCTGCCAGGAGGCGGCGCTGCCCGTGGCGTCGGGCGTCACGTGGGACCGAATGGCGGGTGTGGTCAGGGCAGGGCTCCGGTGAGGACCGCCAAAAATAGCGGGTGCTGGCGGGGGCGTGTGAGGGGCGATATACTTGTTCAAGGTTAATAGCACAAACATTGAACAAGACAGGGTCGGTCATGACCACCATCGCCCCCAACCGCACCTATGAAATCCACGAAGTCGCGGAGCTCACCGGCCTGCAGACCGCCCGGCTTCGCGCCTGGGAGCGCCGCTACGAAGTGGTCCGTCCCCGCCGGCTGCCGAATCGCTACCGGGTCTACACGAGTGAACAGGTGGCGCTGCTGCGCGCCTTCGGACGGCTCTGCGCCGCGGGCGAGCGGATCGGGGACCTGGTGCGCGAGTCCCGCGAGACGGTCATCTCGCGCGCGGAAGGTCGCGCCACCGACGGCTCCCCGCTCTCCCAACTGCTGGATGCCGTGCGGCGGCTCGATCGGGACGGGCTCACCGCCCTGCTGAGTGAGCACCGCGGCCGGCTGGGGACGCCACGCTTCGGGCGGGAAATCGTCCTGCCGCTCGGCCAGGTGATCGGTGATCTCTGGGCGCTCGGCAAGCTCAGCATCGCGGCGGAGCATCTGGCCAGTGAGGTGGTGGTGCAGCAGCTCAAGCTGGAGCTGACGGCCGGGGACGCGGCCGGCCCGGTGCTGCTGGCGGCCTGCCTCCCCGGCGAACGTCACGAGTGGGGCTTCCTGGTCACCCTGACCGAACTGCGGCACGGCGGCTGGCGGGTGCAGTACCTCGGGGCGGACCTCCCGCTCAAGGACCTGGCCGATGCGGCCTGGACCATGGTCCCCGCCGTGGTGGCGCTCTCCGGTGCGGATCCCGAGAACGTGCTGCGCCTGCTGCCGGAGCTGCGGCGGCTGCCCCGGCTGCTGCCTCCCGGCACCCGGGTGGTGCTCGGTGGCGAGGGGTCGGAGGAGAATGGATCGCGGCTCCGCCGCGCCGGGCTCAAGGTGGGCGCGGAGGCGATGTCCGCCGCCCCGTCCCCGCCGCCTGCGCGGCTGGTGCATCGGGCATGAGCGCCGGTCAGCTGGACGCCACGGGCGGGCACGAGGCTGCCCTGGCCCGAAGCTACGCGCGGGCCGAGGCGGTCACGGCGCACTGGGCCCGGAGTTTCTCCTTCGCGAGCCGGTTCCTGCCGCAGCCCAAGCGGCAGGCGGTATTCGCGCTGTACGACTACTGCCGGTACGCTGACAACCTGGTGGATGAGCGGGGTGCCCGTTCCGCGGCAGCGGTGCGGGGGGAGCTGACCGGCCTCGCGGCGCTGGTCCGGCGGCTGCATGCCGGCGAGCCGCCCGGGGAGGAGCGCTGGCTCGCGCTCCACGACACGCTGGCGCGGTACCCGGTGCCGCT
This sequence comes from uncultured Gemmatimonadaceae bacterium, assembly GCA_964585655.1. Lineage (GTDB taxonomy): Bacteria > Gemmatimonadota > Gemmatimonadetes > Gemmatimonadales > GWC2-71-9 > JADJOM01. The sequence continues at coordinate 47,960 of CAZPER010000009.1, forward strand.
CGCGCCCCTGCTGGCACTGCTCGACGGGGTGGCGACCGATCTGGAACCGGTGGCGATGCCGGACTTCCCGGCGCTCGAGCGGTATTGCGACCAGGTGGCGGGCGGCGTGGGCCTGATGCTGGCGCCGGTCCTCGGCGCCCCTTCCGGGCCGGACGACGGTGCGGGAGTCAAGCTGGGGATCGCGATGCAGCTCACCAACATCCTGCGGGATGTGCGGGAGGATCTCGACCAGGGCCGGGTATACTTTCCCGCCGACGAGCTGACCGCCTGGGGGCTGTCGCGCGCAGACCTGGAACGCCGGACGCTCACGCCGCGGCTCCGGGACTTCTTCGAGTTCCAGGCCGGCCGGGCGCGGGAGTACTTCGTGGCGGCGGAGCCGGCCTTCGCCCGCTTTCCGGATGATGGATCCCGGCTTACCGTTCGCCTCATGCAGCGCACCTACGCCGGGATCCTGGACCAGATCGAGCGCCTGGAGTTCGACGTGTTCCGGACCCGGGCCTACGTCCCGTTCACCCGCAAGCTCGTGATCCTCGGCCGCGCGATCCTCGGCGGCGGGCGCCGCCGGACGCCGCTGCTGGACGCCACCCCGGCCTGAGGCCGGATGGCCGCTCCCCCGCCACCGCCCCACCCCTTCGCCGCACGGGTCTTCGCCGGGTACGTGCGGCGCCTGGCACGACGGCACTTCGCCGCCGTGCACTGGAACGCCGGGGCTGGCGCGGACCCGGGAGCTCGCCGGCCGCGGGGCCCGATCCTCTTCGTCGCCAACCATACCAACTGGTGGGACGGGTTCCTCGCCTGCCTGGTGACGGCACGCCTGGGGCTCGACTTCCAGATCCTCATGGATGCCACGAATCTCGACCTGTATCCAGTGTTCCGGCTGGTGGGAGCCCTGCCGATGCATCGCGATTCGCCGGTCCGCGCCTGGGACGACCTGGCCGCCGCCGCCGCGCACCTGCGGCGGCCGGGCGCCGCGCTCTGGGTCTTTCCCCAGGGGGCCCGGCGGCCCCCCGCGGAGCGGATCACGGAGACGGAGCGTGGGGCCGCACAGATCATCTCGTGGCACGACGCCCCGCTCACCCTCTGGCCGGTCGCCTTCCGCTACGCGTACCTTGGGGAGCAGTCGCCGGAGGCGTTTGTGTGGCTGGGGGAGCCGCTGACCCTGAGCGGTGGCGGCGGCGGGAGTGGCAAGGGCCGTGCGAGGCGCAGGGAGCTGGCTTCCCGGGTCGAATCGGCGCTCGCGGCCACCATCGACGCGCTGGACACCCGACTCTCGACCGAGGATCGCACCGCGATGGATCTCCTGCTGCCGGGCACGCCGTCCATCAACAAGCGCCTCGACCGGGTGCGTCATGCCCTCGGCCTGCTCCGCGGCCCCTTCGATCCTCGCAATGGTTGATTACGTCTCGCTCAAGGCGCTGCACGTGATCGGCGCGGTGCTGCTGGTGGGGAACGTCACCGTGACGGGGGTCTGGTCGTACTATCTCTACCGGCATTGGCGCGCCGGGACCGTTCCCTTCCGCCCGGTGGCGCGCGCGATCCTCTGGACCGACCTCTGCTTCACCGCCGGCGGCGGCGCCATCCTCACCGTCACCGGCATCCTCATGATTCTGCGCATGGACTACCCCGTGCTCGACACCCCGTGGCTGCTCAAGGGCATCATCGCCCTGGCGCTGTCGACGCTGTCGTGGCTGGCGGTGCTGCTGCCAGACCAGATGCGGCTGGAGCGGAGCGACGATCCGTCGGTGATCCGGCGGGCCTTCCTGCGCTGGTCGGTGGTGGGCTGGCTCTCCACCGTGCTGCTCTTCTACGGCCTCTGGGCGATGGTGACGAGGGCGTGAGTCGGGCCCGGTGGCTGCTGTGGCTGGCACTCGGCGTTCCCGTCGCGCTGCCGGCACAGGCTCAGCCGGAATGGGTGCTGTCCCAGGTGGCGAAGAACGGCTTCGCGGATCTGTGGGAGGCGAGCAACCGGGAACGCCGGGAGCTCGTGGCCTGCCTCGGGGGTTCGAGGGGGGAGGACTCGGTCCGGGTGCTCACGCTCGGCCCGCTGGAGCTCGAACAATCCGACAGCCTCACCGCCGAGGCGCTGGGCTCCATCGAGCGTTGCGGGCCACCCGACTGGATCGGGACCATCCACACCCACATCCGGTCCACCGATGACGAGCGGCCCGCGCCGCGATTCAGCCCCTCCGACCGGGTGGTCATGTCCGAATGGGTGGCCCGGTGGGCGACGCCCGGCGCCTTCTGCGTGCTCTACAGCGACCGCGCGGCGCAGTGTGAGGTCTACCCGCCCCCGCAGGGGACCGCCGGACCCTGACCCGCCTCCCCTCTCCCCGGCTTCCGTTGTATCTTGACCCTCCCCAGTACCACCATGTTGCCAGTCGGAGAAGAATCCGTGTCAGACGAGCCGGAATACCTGAAGGCGCTCAAGCGAACCCAGGAACGACAGAAGGCCGGGGGCTCCGGGAAGCCCGGGATGGCCCCGGCCTCCAAGGGCCAGAGCGTGACCCCCGCCGAGCGGGAAGCCCACCGCTGGGCGCGCGAGGTTGGCGGGAAGGAAGTGCGGATCGCGCCCTCGGTGACCGGGGCCAAGGTGGCGTTCCTGGTGCGGCCGATCACGCCGTTCGGGACGCCGCCGGTGACCCTGGAAGGGTTGCAGAGTCGTGAGGCGCTGGGCGAGCGGATCAAGTCGGCGACCGGAGCCGGGGAGGAAATCCTCGGGTGCTTCGAGCTGACCACCGGCCGGCCGCTCACGCCGGACGTGCAGGAGGGGAAGGTGACCTTCACCGCCGGGGCGCCGCGGGAGATCATGAAGGCGCAGAGCCCGGAGCGGATGATCCGCCTCGCCGCCAAGCAGGCCGAGGAGCTCGCGAAAACCCGCAAGGTGGACGATCGCGACAAGGGTGGCCGCGGCCGCCGGTAGCCGTGGCAACCGATGGTCCGGCGGCCGGGATCCCACGATCCCGGCCGCCGCTGTTTTCAGGCGGGCAGCGGCTGGCCCGGCTCCCAGCCGGCGTCCTGCAACTGTTCCATCAGCGTGAGCACCCGTCCCCGCTCGGCGTGCGTGGGCAGGACCACCAGGTCGCCGGGACGGGCCCAGGCCAGGGCGGTCATCACCGCCTGGTACTCCGACGCGGCGCGCACGATGCTCTCCGGCGCGGCGCCCAGCGCCACCAGTTCCGCGGTGAACAGCTCGCTGATCTGGCCCAGCGGGCGGCCGCGCAGGTACTTCTCCATCTCCTTCAGCACGATGCGGTCGGGGCGGAGGGCCCAGGCGCTCCGGGCCAGCTCGCGCAGGGCGTGGTCATCGCGATCCCCTGCCTGGCCCAGCACCACGAGCCGTCGTTCCGCCGGGAGCGCGGCTGCCAGGGACGCGAGCGCATCCATCCCGTGCGGGTTGTGGGCGAAATCCACGATCGCGGTGGCGCCGCCGAGGCGATAGACGTTGAGCCGGCCGGGATTGTCGCGGCTGCTCCCGGTGAAGCCGCGGAGCCCAGCGCGGATGCTTTCGAGCGGCAGGCCGGCCGTGGCCGCCAGCGCCACGACCCCGACCAGGTTGTACACGTTGTGGCGGGCGGCGCCGCCCAGGGTGATCGGCGCCTCCGCGACGGTCATCACCTCCGTGCGGCGTCCCTGCCACTGGAGCAGCACCGCGCCCTGGTCCACCCAGCAGCCGTCGCCGCCGGCGGCGAGGTGGGCCTGGAGCAGCGGCGAGGCGGGATCCAGCGAGATCCAGAGCAGCGGCGTGGTCAGCAGCGCCCCGGCGGCGGTGACGAGGGTCGGATCATCGGCGTTGAGGACCAGGCGTCCGCCCGGGAGGAGGGCCCGTCCCACGACCAGCTTGGTCTCCGCCAGCGTGGCCAGGTCGCCGACGCCCCACTCCCCCACGTGATCCTCGGCGATGTTGGTGACGATCGCCGCCACCGCGCGGGTGGCGGCGAGCCCCCGCCGCAGGATGCCGCCGCGCGCCGTCTCCAGCACCGCGAACTCCACCCGCCGGTCCCGCAGCACGGCACGCGCGCCGGCCGGCCCGGACCAGTCCCCCCAATCGAGCACCTGCCCGGCGATGGTAACGGTGTCGGTGGAGCTCATCCCGGTGACCCGGCCGGCGGCGGTGGCCACCGCGGCCAGCAGGCGCACCGTGGTGGTCTTCCCGTTCGACCCCGTGACCAGGATGGTGGGGATGTCGTGCACCGCGCCCCAGTCCACGGTGTCCGGGGCCGGGATCTCGCCGAGGGGCCAGGTGCGTGAGCCGGTGCCGCCGCCTACGGAGACCTCGTCGGGGTCATGCAGGAGGGTGACGCCGCGCGCGACCGCGGCGGCGTGGAGGGCCACGAGTCCGGGGCGGGCCTCCTCGCGCCGGCGCTCGGCGAGGAACTGCGCCGCGGACTCTTCCGCAGGGGCGGGCGGGTCCCCGAGCTGCTCCGCGGCGCGGGCGATCGCCCACTCATTCACCTCGGTGGCGGTGAATAGCGCGTCGATGGGGGCACTGATGGCGACGCTTGCACCGTGGGGAAAGCGGCGGCTGGTGAGCCCCTCGTCCCGCCAGCCGAGGCGGTCGAGCATGGCGCGCGCGGCCACCCGCCATGCCGCGAGGAACTCCTCGATCCGGTCGTCGGGGCAGGTGATCTCGGCGACCGCGCCGGGCCGGTCCCACAGCAGGTTCGGGCCGGGCACCCGGCGGGAGTCCGCGATGGTGACCACCGGCGGCAGGGCCGGCGTCGGGGTCGGCGTGGGGATGGTCAGTCGTCCCCGGCGTCGCGGGCCAGGCGGACGCCGCGTTCGTCCCGCACCAGCTGGTCGCTCTCGAGCAGCATCGGCTCGGGGGTGGGCGGCGCCTCGACGTAGGCGGGGCGTGCGGGCTCGGGGCGGGCCTCGCCGTCGGGCTGGAAGTGGATCACCTGCTTCCAGCTCCGGGTGATCTGGTCCACGAAGATGAGCAGCACATCACCGGCCCGGCCCCAGCGCAGCGCGGCCTCGATGGCCTCGGACTCGTCGGGGATGGAGGCGATCTGGTGCGCGGGCACCCCGTGCACCTGCAGCGTCTCGCTCAGCATGCGGGGGATCTCCTCGGCCCCGCGGCCGCGGGTCCGGTCGTCCCGCCGGCAGATGTAGTGGTCGAAGCGCCCGGCGCAGATGCGGGCGATCTCCCGGATATCCTCGTCGCGCCGGTCCCCCGGTGCCGCGAGCACCACCAGCCGGCGCCCCGGCGGCTCCAGCCGCTCCACCAGGGTGCACATCGCCTCCACCGCCGACGGATTGTGGCCATAGTCGAGGATCACCTTGAAGGGGTGATCGTCGTACACGTTCATCCGGCCCGGCGCCTGGAAAAAGGTCGTGTCAAAGGTGCGGAGCCCGTGCCGGATGTCTTCGAGCTTGACCCCCATGCTGAAGGCCATCGCCGCCGCGAACATCGCGTTCTGGACGTTGTGGGTCGCCTTTCCCTCCATCGTGGCGGGGATGAGGTGGCTCCAGAGCAGGGGGATGTGGGTGCCCCGGTCGTAGAGGGTGATCATCTGGCCGTTGATGCCGGTCTCGAGGCAGGCGGCGCGGCCCCCGGCGCGGATGTGCTCCTTCACCAGCTGGTGCGACGGGTGCATGGTGACGTAGCAGAGGTTCTTGGCCTCGGTGTAGTCCGCCATGCGGAGCACGAGGGGGTCGTCGGCGTTGAGGATCGCGGTGTCCGTCGCCACCTCCACCGGGATCCGCTTGACCGCGGCGAGCTGCTCCAGGGTATCGATCCCCTTGAGGCCGAGGTGGTCCGACTGGACGTTGAGCACGGCGCCCACGTCGATGAACCGGGTGCCCATGCCGGCCCGGAGCAGCCCGCCACGGGCCACCTCCAGCACCGCCACCTCCACATGCGGGTCCTTGAGCACCATGCGGGTGGCGACGGGGCCGGTCATGTCCCCCTTCACGGTGCACTGGCCGTCGATGTACACCCCGTCGGTGGTCGTGAGGCCCACGCACTTGCCGGAGAGCTTGTGGATATGGGCCAGCATCCGGGCGGTGGTGGTCTTCCCGTTGGTGCCGGTCACCGCGGCGATCGGGATGCGGTAGGGCGCGCCGGGCGGGAAGAGCATGTCGATCACCGCCCCCGCCACGTCCCGCGGCTTGCCTTCGCTCGGGGCCACGTGCATCCGGAACCCGGGGGCGGCGTTGATCTCGCAGATGCCGGCGTTGTTCTCCTTGTAGCTCACCGCGATGTCGGGGCTGAGGAAATCCACCCCGCCGACGTCGAGCCCGATGGCCTTCACCGAGCGGACCGCCATCTCCTCGTTGTCGGGATGCACCAGGTCGGTCACGTCAATGGCGGTGCCCCCGGTGGAGAGGTTGCCGGTGGAGCGGAGGTAGACCACCTCCCCGGCGGCGGGAATGGTGGCCGGGCTGTAGCCGCGCTTGGCGAGCAGGGTCTCGGCCTGGTGGTCGAACTCGAGCCGGGTGAGCACCTTCTCGTGCCCCACGCCGCGGCGGGGATCGCTGTTCACCAGCTCCACCAGCTGGGCGATCGTACGGGCGCCGTCTCCCACCACGTGCCCCGGCACCCGCTTGGCCACCGCCACCAGGCGGCCGTCCACCACCAGCATCCGGTGGTCTTCGCCGGTGATGTAGGTCTCGATGATCACGCTGCGGCTGTGCTGCTGCGCCACGCCGAAGGCCACGCGGACCTGCTCCTCCTCGGTCAGGTGGATCGAGACCCCGCGGCCATGATTGCCGTTGTACGGCTTCACCACCACCGGATAGCCGATCTCCCGCGCCGCCCGCACCGCCTCCGCCTCGGACTGCGCCAGGCGCTGCTTCGGCACCGGCAGCCCCAGGGTGCCGAGGATCCGGTTGGTCTCCTCCTTGTCCGACGCCAGCTCCACCGCGATGTGCGGGGTGTGGCTGGTGATCGTGGCCTGGATCCGCTGCTGCCACCGGCCATGCCCGAACTGGACCAGGCTGTACTCGTTGAGCCGGATCCAGGGGATGCCCCGGTCCTGCGCCACCCGGACCAGCGAGGCGGTGCTGGGCCCGAGGTCGCGCCGCTGCGCGAAGCGGATGAAGCTCTCCCGCGCCCGGGTGAAGTCGAAGTCCGCCGGCACCGCGTCGGGATCCCGCAGCTCCGGCGGCAGCAGCGACTGCAGCAGGGTCACCCCCAGGTTCGCCGCCTCCAGCCCGACCGACTCCTCCTCGTACTGGAACACCACCTGGTAGAGCCCGGGCTGGTCGAGGGAGCGGGTCTTGCCGAAGGTCACCTGCCTTCCGCTCGCCTGCTGCAGCTCGATCGCGACATGCTCGAGGACATGCCCGAGCCAGGTCCCCTCGTCCTCGCGGCAGCGCCGCAGGAAGCCCCCCGGCTCGCCATAGGAGCAGCCATGCTCCCGGAGTCCCGGCAGGGCGGCGAACAGGGCGTCCACGAACCCGGCGCCCAGCCGGGCGGTGGGCCACTCCTCGAGCCGGCCGAGCTCCACCTCGAGCCGGATGACCGGGAAATGAGCGTAGAGGTTCGGACCGATATAGACCGAACGATCGGCGATGCGCATCGTGGGCTCGCGGGCGGGCCTATGGGCGACGAAGGCCCGCGGGAGCGCCGCGGGCCGGAGGGACGATAGCCATAGGCTACCGTGAGAATCGGCGGGGCGGAAGGGCGGGTCAGCCCTTGGTCGTGGCCACCGTGCCCGGGGAGGCGATCCGGGTATGGAGGTTGAACGCCGCGCCCCGGATCAGGATGTGGAGCCTGACCCCGAGCAGGCAGACCGGCTCATCCCGGGTGGCCTGGTCCATCGAGGAAAACTCGATCTCCGACGGGTCCACGATGGTGACCGCGCCACTGCCCAGGATCTCGACCGTCTCGTCGGGGCCGATGAAGGCGGCGGTATCCTCGTCGAGGCCCAGCCCCACGGCGAAGGGATTGTATGCCAGTGCGGTGAGCAGCCGGCCCAGCCGGTCCCGCTGGCGGAAGTGCTGGTCGATCACCACCCGGTTGGTCAGCCCCAGTCCCGGGGAGAGGGTGACGCTTCCCGCCCGCGGGCTGGCCCCCTCCTCGCCGAAGGCGATCATGTGTTCCGACAGGAAGGCGGCGCCGGCGGAGGTGCCGGCCACATGCACCCCGGCGGCGTTCATGAGCCGGATCGCCTTGGCGATCGGGGTGCCGCCCAGGTGCGTGGCGAGCCGAAGCTGGTTGCCCCCGGTCAGGAAGACCCCGGTGGCCTGCTCCAGTGCCTCGAGCGCCTCCGGCTGTTCGCAGTCGTGCCGGCTCTCGAGCGGCAATGCCTCCGCGTGGGCCACGCCCAGGTCGTCGAACAGCGACTCGTACCGCCGTCCGGTATCCGACGCGAGCGACGCGGTGGGGATGATCGCGATCCGCGCCTCGCGCCCGCCGCACAGCTTGGCGAACCGCTTGAGGATCGCGGGGTCGTGGATCTTCTCCTCGGCGCCGCCGATGGGGATGATGTAGCCGCGGGGGACGTCGCCACTGGGGCGGGACGGACTCATGCCTCTGCTCCTTCAAATGTTCCGCGGACCACCGGTGTCCGGTCCGTCACATGCCAGCGCCCCATCGCCATCACGTCGGCGGGGCGGCCGGCCTCGTCGAGCACCACCAGGTCGGCATCCATGCCGGCGGCCAGCCGCCCCTTGCGCGGGAGCCGCAGCAATCGGGCCACGTTGGAGGTGAACGGCGGCAGCGCCTGCTCCAGGACGTGCCCCCGGGCCAGCAGTTCGCCCAGCGCCTCCACCAGCGCGCCGGGCCGTCCCACGTCCATCGCCCGCACCCGGCCCTCGGCGTCGAACACCGGGAGGCAGCCGCCCCCATCCGAGCTGACCGTGATCCGCTCCGGCGGGAGCCCCGCGGCGAGGTAGCGCTCCACCGCCTCCGCCGCGGACCAGGCGTCTTCGCCATCAGCCACCGGGAAGGCGGTCACGTCAATCGTGACGCCGCGGCCCACCAGCGCGCAGGCGGCCTCAAACAGCGCCCGCCGCCGGTTGACGTGGGTCGGATTGAAGACCCGCGCCGGGATCTCCGCCGTTCGCAGCGCCTCCTCGATCAGTCCGGTGCCGCGGGCGCCGTCTCCCAGGTGCAGGTGCACGATCCCCGCCTTGCCCGTCATCAGCCCGCCGACATGGGCCTCGGCGGCCAGCTTGAGCAGCTCGTCCAGGGTGAGCTGGCTGGAGCGATGGTCGCTCAGGGCGATCTCCCCCACGCCGATCACCCGGTCGAGGCTCACGATGTCGCCCCGGACCGACCCGGTGACCGTGACCGGCGGATAGTGGTAGCCCCCGGTATGGCACCAGGCGGAGAGCCCTTCCGCCTCCAGGCCCCGCGCGGTGGCGACGAGGGCGGCGGGGGTACGGGTCACGTCATCGGTGCCGAGCACGCCGACCACCGTGGTGATGCCGGCGGTGGTGAAGCGGGTGAGTGGCACCGGCGGGACTCGGGTCTCGTACCCCGCTTCGCCGCCGCCACCGGTCAGGTGGACGTGTCCGTCGATGAGGCCGGGAATCACCCGGCGGCCGCCGAGATCGTGCTCCGTCACGCCGAGGTGGGCGTCGAGCGCGGGCGCCTCATCGCCAATCCAGAGCACCCGGCCACCGCCGAGGAGGAGGTGCTGCCGTCCCCGGGATTCGGGGGCGTAGAGGTCGGCATTGAGGAGGAGGGTAAGCATCGCCGCCGGAAAGGTAGCGACCGCCGGGGAGCGTCTCCAGCCGTCGCATGTGATCATCGCCACATTTCCGCCCGCCGCGTTGACAACCCGGCCGCCCGCGCGCATCCTGACCCCATGACGAAAAAGCGCTTCACCCGCCGAACCGTCGTCACCCTGGTGCTCCTGGTGGCGGTGGTCGGCGGGCTCGTGTGGGATGGAAGTCCGCTTGGGAGCCTCGCGGTCCGGCAGGCGGTGCGGCTCAAGTTCCGCGACGTGCGCCAGGTGACCCCGGCGGAGCTGGTGGCCTGGACCCGCGACCCGAACCGTCCGCCGCCGCTCCTGGTGGACGCGCGCCCCGCGGTGCAGTTCGCGGTGAGCCACATCGAGGGCGCGGTGAACATCGATGCCGCGTCCCCGGACCTCACCGCGCTGGAGCATGTGCCGCGAGACCAGCCGATCGTGGTGTACGACGGACCGGGGGTGGTGGGCGCCGCCATGGTGGTGGGCATGACGCAGGCGGGGTTCAGCCGGATGTCGAACCTCGACGGCGGCCTCTTCCGCTGGGCCAACGAGGGGCACCCGGTCGTCAATGAGTCGGGGCCGGCCACGACGGTGCACCCGGTGACCTGGAGCTGGGGCCGGCTGCTCAAGTCCCGCTTTCATCCGTGAGCGGCGGCCGCGCCGGCGCATGGCTGGCGGCCGCCACCCTGACCCTGCTGGCCGGCGCCAGCGTCGTGCGGCCCGGGCCGCTGCCGCGGATCGGCCCCCTGCTCGATCCGGTCCGCGGCATCTGGAGCGTCGCCGGTGAGGCGGAGCTCCCCGCGCGCGCGACCGACGCCATCCCCGGTCTTACCGCTCCGGTCACGGTGCGCTACGACGACCGCGCCGTCCCCCACATCTTCGCCGCCAACGAGCTGGATGCCACCCGCGCCCTGGGCTACGTGGTGGCGCGGGACCGGCTGTTCCAGCTCGAACTCAGCTGGCGAGCCGGGGCGGGCCGTCTCACCGAGCTGCTGGGGGCGCGCGCGCTCCCGATTGACCAGGAGAGCCGGCGCCTCGGGCTCCCCGATGCCGCCGCCCGGCGGCTGGCGGCCTTCCCGCCAGATTCCCCCGAACGGCTCGCCCTCGAGGCGCTGAGCGACGGCATCAACGCGCGCATCGCCGCCGCGGGGTCTCGCCTCCCCTTCGAGTACCAGGTGCTCGGTGTGGCGCCGACGCGGTGGGAGCCGGTGAACTCGCTGCACCTGCTGGGCCGGATGGGGTGGATCCTGGCGCTCAGCGATCTCGAGGAGAATCACGCCGCGGCGGCGCGGCTGGTCGGCGAGGCGACCGCCGATGCCCTCTATCCCCGCGAGAGCCCGATCCAGGAGCCGATCCAGCCGAACGGGCAATCGGCGCCGCGCTACGAGCGGACCCCGCTGCCCCCGCCCGCCGGCGGGAGCGCCCGGGCGGCGCGCCGGGGGACCTCGGGGTGGAATGACGCCCTCGAGGACGACGCGGTCGGCTCCAACAACTGGGCCGTCGCACCGCGCCGCACCGCCGCCGGCCACGCGCTGCTGGCGGGAGATCCCCACCTCGAACTCACCCTGCCGTCCGTCTGGTACGAGGCGCATCTCGTCACCACGGATGGACTCGATATGTACGGGGTGACGCTTCCGGGCGCGCTGGGGATCGTGATCGGCTTCACCCGCGATCTCGCCTGGTCGCTCACCAACACCGAGGCGGATGTCTACGATCGCTACGCGGAGACGGTGGACGATCCCGCGCATCCCGCCCGGTACATGGTGGACGGGGCGTGGCGCGACCTGCGGCTGGCGGTGGAGCAGTACCGTGACCCGGCCGGCCGCGTGGTGCACACCGATACCCTCCGGTATTCCCATCGCGGTCCCCTGCTCCAGGCCATGGGCGGGGGATGGGAGTCGCATCGCTGGACGATGCTCGAGGCGGGGGGCCGGCTCACGCTCTTCGTCCGGGCGGCACGGGCCACGACGGCCGCCGCCTGGCTGGACTCCATGGTGGAGCACCGCGCCCCCGCGCAGAACATGCTGGTCGCGGATCGGCAGGGGACCATCGCCATCCGTTCCACCGGGCGGTTCCCGGTCCGGCCCTCGGGCCGCGGGGACCTGCGGCAGCGGGGGGACAGCAGCGGCACCGATTGGAGCGGGGACTGGTCGCCGGCCGAGCTGCCGCAGGCCATCGCGCCGGCGCAGGGCTACCTGGCGTCCGCCAACCAGCAGCCGATCGATCCCGCCGTCGATCCCCGCTACCTCGGGGCCAACTGGTACTCCCCGTGGCGCGCCATCCGCATCAACCAGCTGCTCCGGGCCGACAGCGCCGTGACCCCCGATGCGATGCGCCGCTACCAGACCGATCCCGGCAGTCCCGCGGCGGACCTCTTCGTGCCGGCGCTGCTGGCGGCCGCGGCGAAGTTCCCCGAACGCGACTCGGTGGGGCGCGCCGCGCGGCTGCTGGCCGAGTGGGACCGGCGGTACACCAGGGAGAACACCCGGGCGGTGCTCTATGAGGCCGCGATGCGGGCGCTGGGGGACCGGCTCTGGGACGAACTCGATCCGGCGCGGGCGGACGGGGCGGTGGACGCCCCGGGGTGGGCGGTGGCCGCACGACTGCTGGACGACCCCGCGAGCCCGTGGTGGGACGTGCAGGCGACGACCGCGCTCCGCGAGGATCGGGACCGGACCCTTGCCGATGCGCTGGCGGAGGGGCTTCAGGCGGTGATCGCCCGTCACGGTGCGCCCGATGCCGGGGGCTGGCGCTGGGATCGGGTCCGGTACGCGAACATCTATCACATCCTCAGGTTCCCCGGACTCTCGGCGCTCCGCGTCCCGGTGCAGGGCGGGCAATCCACGCTCAACCCCTCCAGCGGCTCGGGGAGCTTTGGCCCCAGCTGGCGGATGGTCGTGGAGCTCGGCCCGGAGGTGCGGGGGTGGGGTACCTACCCCGGCGGCCAGTCGGGGAACCCGGCCAGCTCCCGCTACGCCGACCGGATCGGGCAGTGGAGCAACGGCGAGCTGGACACCCTGCTCCTGCCGCGGGCCCCGGATGGGCTCGGCGCGCATGCCGGACCCGTGCTCGAGCTGGAGCCGGCGCCGTGAAGGGACGGGGGCCGTTCGAACTCCTGCTGCTTGTCGTGCTCATGGCGGCGGGCACCTGGCTGGGCGGGTGGTGGGCGGTGCCGCTGCTCGCCGCGGGGTGGCAGTGGCTGCGCCCCGGATCGGCGTGGTCCATCGGCGTCGCGGCGCTGCTGGCCTGGGGAGGACTGCTCATGCTCCTTCCCCCAGCGCCGCTCGGCCGGTTGCTCGAGCGGCTCGGTGGGCTGCTCGCGTTGCCCGGGCCCGTGCTGCTGGTCTTGCCGCTGGCTTACGCCCTCCTCCTCGGCTGGAGCGCGGCGCGCCTGGTGCTCTCACTGAGGAAGGGGGTCGTATGAGCCGCCTGCGGCGATGGCTGGGTTGGGGACTCGGAGGGGTCGCGGGCGTGGCGTTCCTCGCCGCGTTCGGTATTGCCGGGCTCTCTTGGCGCGCGCTGTACCGCGCGTATCCGCTGCCCCCGCCGGCGAACCTCGGTCCCCTGCCGAGCGACTCCGCCGCCATCGCGGAAGGCCGCCGGCTGGCCACGATCCGGGGCTGCAACGATGGCTGCCACGGCAATGGAGTCGCGGGGACGGTGTTCTGGGATGAGCCGGGTGTCGCCCGGATCGTGGCGCCCGACCTGACGCAGGCCGCCGCGCGCTACTCCGATGCGGAGCTGGAGGCGATCATCCGTCACGGGCTGCGACCCGATGGGCGCAGCGTGGTGGCCATGCCCTCCGAGATGTTCCGTTACCTCCGGGACGAGGAGCTCGCGCGGATCCTCGCCTACCTCCGGAGCGTGCCCCCCGCCAATGGGCCGGCCCCGGAGGTCACCGTGAGATGGAAGGGACACCTCGGCCTGGCGCTGGGGGAGTTCCACACGACCGAGCACTACGTCCGCAAAGTGGAGCGGCTTCGCTTCGAGGCCCCGGACTCGCTGGCCCAGGGGCTGTACCTCGCCCGGACCGCCTGCACCGAATGCCATGCGGCGGACCTGACCGGGGACCCGAGCGGCAGGCCGCCGGACCTGAAGATTGTCGCGGGGTACACCGAGGAGCAGTTCCGCCACTTCCTGCACACCGGCGAGGCGCTGGGAGGCCGGGAGCTGCAGCTGATGAGCGACATGGCGCGCCGCCGCTTTTCCGCCTTCACCGATGCGGAGGTTACCGCGCTCTACCACTATCTCCGCTCCCGCGCCGGCGGCTGAGCCTACCGCCCTTCCGGCACCCGCATGGCGAACGTCACCAGCGCCCCGCCAGGCTCACGCACGGTGAACTCGTCCATGCCGTAAAAGGTCTGGTGCCGGTCCACGACCCGGGGGATGCCGGCCATGGCCTGGTCGACCTGGGCTATATCCGCCACTTCGAGGAAGAGGGAGGTAGCGTGCCCGCGGGGCAGGGCGGCCACGGCCGGCAGTTCCTCCGCCAGGGCCGCCCAGGTCTGGTACATGACCTCGATGCCATCCTTCAGCAGCATCACGAACTGGGGCTGGCCATCGGGGCCGGGGACCTCCGCCACGTTGGAGAATCCGAGCCGCTCCACCCAGAACGGGAGGCAGGGGACGATCCGGTCCACGAAGAGGACGGGGGTGAGGCGGGTGATCGTCGGGGCCAGCATGGCGGACCTCTGGGGCGGGGCGACGGGGGCTGGGGGTCCGGATATACTACCGCCCGGCGTGGCGGACGGGAACCGCGGCTCCGCCACGCTCGGCCCGTCCCGGCAGGCCCCGTTGAAAGCCCCTGTGACGGGGGGCGAAAACCCTGCCAGGGTGGCCGGAGTTGCTAGGCACGGCTTCTGCATCTAGTTTTGGAACATCTGTTAACCGCGGAGGAACCCCTGTACTTCGCTGCACCCTGTCTCTGAAGGATATCGTTGTGTCTCGAGCAGATCGTCGTCGCCCGTCCTCTCGTCCGACCACCAAGGACCGCAGTCTCGGTCGCCGCTCGATGGATGCCCATCGCCGCTGGCTGATTGACCAGTATGGCTCCGTCTGCGCCTACTGTGGAGTCGAGATCCCCGAGGACCGTACCACGCTGGACCATGTCTATCCCCGCAAGGGACAGACGGCCTATGACCGGCCGGACAACCTGGTCATCGCCTGCCAGCCCTGCAATTCCGCCAAGGCGGACACCCCGTTCGTCGCCTTTATTGCGCAGCGCCGCGCCCGTGGCGTGTTCCTGCTGCACTACGGCGAGCATCTTTCCGACTGGGTCAAGGACCTGGTGCGCCAGACCTCGGAGCGGGAATTCCTCCCCCCGTCGCGGCCCCAGTTCGTGCACTACGCCGGGAACGGAAACGGGAACCATTAGGCGGTTGGGCGGTGAGTCGGTCGGTGGTGTGACGCGAGGGCCGGATCCCCATGGGAATCCGGCCCTCCGACGTTTCGCCCGGCTGCTCGCCGTACCGCCTTACCGCCCTACCGCCCTACCGCCCTACCCCAGCGCCTCCTCCACAATCCGCTTCTGCTCCGCCGCGTGGACGGTGGGATACCCCTCCGCCGGGCTGGCCCGGTCGGGGCGACCGCTGTAGCGCAGCGTGATCCCGGCGGTGAGCAGCGCCCGCAGCCGCGGCTCGAGGTAGCTCCAGGCCCCCATGTTGCGCGGCTCCTCCTGGGCCCAGACCACTTCGGCCAGGTTCGGGTAGCCGCTGAAGAGCGCGCGCAGCTCCTCCTCGGGGAGGCTGTAGAGCTGTTCCATCCGCACCAGGGCCAGGCGGGAGCGGTCCATGCCCGCCGCGCCCGCGAGCAGGTCGTAATACACCTTGCCGGAGCAGAGCACCACGCGGCGGACCTGGTCGCGGTGGCTGTCGGCAACCGGATCGCCCAGCAGCGGGCGCCAGTAGCCGGTGGCCAGGTCCTCGATGCTGCTGGTGGCCTGGGGGAGGCGGAGCAGGCTCTTCGGGGTCATCACCACCAGCGGCCGCTGCCGGTTTCGCTTGGCCTGGCGGCGGAGCAGGTGGAAGTACTGTGCCGGCGTGGTGGGGTTGGCCACCCGGATGTTGCCCTCGGCGCAGAGCTGGAGGAACCGTTCCAGCCGCGCGCTCGAATGTTCCGGGCCCTGGCCCTCGTACCCGTGAGGCAGCAGCAGGGTGAGGCGGGTGGTGAGCCCCCACTTGGAGAGGCCGGAGACCATGAACTGGTCGATGATGACCTGGGCGCCGTTCACGAAGTCGCCGAACTGCCCCTCCCAGAGGACCAGCGTCTCCGGCGCCGCGGCGCTGTAGCCGTACTCGAAGCCGAGGGTGGCCAGCTCCGACAGCGGACTGTTGTGCAGCTCGAGGCTGGCCAGCGCCCCCTGCAGGTGCATCAGCGGCGTATGCGGCTGCCCGCTGTTCGCGTCATGCAGCACCAGGTGCCGCTGGCTGAAGGTGCCTCGCTCGCTGTCCTGGCCGGTGAGCCGGATCGGGACCCCCTCCGCCAGCAGCGCGGCGAGCGACAGCGCCTCGGCGTGGCCCCAGTCGATGCCACCCTCAGGGCCGAGCGCGGCGCGCCGGCGCTCGAGCTGCTTCACCAGCTTGGGGTTGACCGTGAACCCCTCGGGCCAGGTCAGCAGCTGCTCGTTGAGCGCGCGGAGGAGCTCCGCCGGCACCGCCGTCTCGGGTTCCACGCCCGAGGACTGGTCGGGGGCGCGGGCATGCTCCTTCGCCACCTGGCCCATGTTGGCCTTGAAGGACTGCTGGATGTCCACCAGCCGCTGGTACCCGGCCTCGTAGAGGGCCTCGGTCTCCGCGGCGGCGAGCACGCCGCGCTGCTCCAGGAGCCGGGCGTACTGCTGCCGCACCGTGGGGAGGCCCCGGATCCGCTCGTACATCCGCGGCTGGGTGTAGGAGGGCTCGTCTCCCTCGTTGTGCCCATGGCGCCGGTAGCCCACCAGGTCGATCAGTACATCCTCGTGGAACTTCTCGCGATAGGCCATCGCCAGCCGCACCGCGGCCAGGCAGGCCTCGGCGTCGTCGGCGTTCACGTGGATGATGGGGACGTCGAAGCCCTTGGCCAGGTCGCTGGCGTGGCGGGTGGAGCGGCTGTCCATCATGTCGGTGGTGAAGCCGACCTGGTTGTTGGTGATGATGTGCACCGTGCCGCCGGTGCGATACCCCTTGAGGGCGCCGAGGTTGAAGGTCTCCGCCACCACCCCCTGGCCGGCAAAGGCGGCATCACCGTGGATGATGACCGGCAGCGCGGCGGTCGGGTCGTGGTGGGCCTCGCGGCTCTTCCGGGTGGTCTGTTCCGCCCGGGCCCGCCCGTCCACCACGGGGCCCACAAACTCGAGGTGGCTCGGGTTGGGCGAGAGGGTGACCGTCACCACCTTGCCGCTCTGCGACTTGAACGCGCCCTCGGCGCCGTGGTGGTACTTCACGTCGCCGGTGCCGCCGTCCGGCTTGAGCTGGCCCAGGTCGGCGTTCTTGGCGCCCTCGAACTCGGCGAAGATCGTCTCGTAGGGGCGGCCCACCGTGTGGGCCAGCACGTTCAGCCGGCCGCGGTGCGCCATGCCGATCACGACCTCCCGCGCCCCCTGCTGCGCCGCCAGCTCGATCACCAGGTCGAGCATCGGCACCAGCATGTCCACGCCCTCGATCGAGAACCGCTTCTGCCCCAGGTAGGCCTTGTGCAGGAAGCGCTCGAACGCCTCGACATCAATCAGCCGCTGATACAGCCAGCGGGCCTCCTCGGTCTGCAGCGGCTGGCGGTGGTAGCCGGTCTCGATCATCTGGCGCAGCCAGACGCGCTCGGCGTGGTTGGCGATGTGTTCCAGCTCGTACGCCATGGTGCCGCAGTAGGCCTCGTGCAGCAGGGGCAGCACCTCCGCGAGGCTCTGGCCCGGGGTCGAGATCCGGAGCACCGCGGTGGGGATCTTGGCCATCACCTCGTCGTTGAGGCCCAGCGGCGCCGGGTCCAGGGCGGGATCCCCGATGGGCTCGCTGCCCAGCGGATCCAGCCGCGCGGCGAGGTGACCGTGGGTGCGGTGCGCCTTGATCAGCGCCATGGCGGCGGCGACGTGGTACAGGTCCGCCTGCGACTCCACCACCGGCACCGTGCCGCGGCTGGGACGCGCGGCGGGGGCGGCCGGCGGGGCGGTGGCGCCGGGAGCGGCAAGGCCGAGGCTGGCGAAGGCCTCATCGTAGAACTTCTCCTCCCCCTGGAGGAGCAGGTCCAGGGTGCGGAGGAACTCCCCCGACTCGGCGCCCTGGATCACCCGGTGGTCGTAGGTGCTGGTCACCGTCATGACCTTGGCAACGCCGAGCTCCCGGAGCCGGTCATCGGAGACGTCACTGAAGGCCGGGGGATAATCGATGGCGCCGACCGCGATGATGCTCCCCTGGCCGGGCATGAGCCGCGGCACCGACGCCACCGTCCCGAGCCCGCCGGGGTTGGTCAGCGTCATCGTCGCGCCGGCGAAGGCGTCCGGCAGGAGCTTGTTGCCCCGCGCCTTCTCGACCAGCGACTCGTAGACCTGGTGGAACTCGGCGAAGCTCTTCCGCGCCGCGTCATGGATCACCGGGACCACCAGGCCGCGGCTCCCGTCCTTCCGCTCCACGTCCACCGCGATGCCGAGATTGACCCGGCCGCCGGGGAGCTTGTGCGGGGCGCCGTCCACCTCGAGATAGACCGTGGTCAGGGCAGGGTGCCGGTCCGCGGCCCGGACAATGGCATACCCGATCAGGTGGGTGAAGGAGACCTTTTCGGCGCGGCCCGCGGCCCGCAGGGCGTTGTTGAGCTCGCGGCGCCGGGTTTCGAGCTGTGCCACCGCCAGTTCCCGGAAGCTGGTCGCGGTTGGGATGCCGCGGCTCTCGTTCATGTTGGCCACGAGGCGCGCGGCCGGGCCGGTGATCGGCACCGCGCCGGGGGGGGCTGGAGGCGCCTCGGCGGCGCGGCGGCTCGGCGGCTCCATCGAGGACGGCTCGGCGGCCTGGCGGCTCGGTGCCTCGGCCGGTGCCGCTGGCTGGACCGACGGGTGATGCCCGTTGCCCTGCTCCTGGCCCAGGCCGGCGTTGCCGTTCTCGAAGTACCGCCGCCACTCCTCCGAGACCGCGGCCGGGTCCCGGAGGTACTCTTCGTACATGATCTGGGCGAAACCCGCGTTCGCGGTCTCGAACACATTCGGTTCCACGGGTCTATCACTGCCTTTCGTCTGACGGATCCTGGCCGGGGGTAACCGCCGGTTCCGAACCAAGATAACCAGCGGGCCCGAACCCGGGGCGGGGGGCGATGTGTCCCGGCGGGTTGCGGCCTCGTCCCTTAGCGGTAGGATAATCCGTAGTCGGACTGTCTATTGCGCCGGCGTTCGGGGAGGGCCCCCCGGGCCGCCGGCAACCTTCCGGAGGTCGGTATGCGTTGGAACAGGTGGCAGGGCACCTGCCTGATCGGCGCCGCGGCGGTGATCGCGGCGTGCGGCGGCAGCGGCGACGGCGGCAACGGCAACAACCCGGTGGTCGCGATCGCCAAGACGGCCACCGCCAGCGGTGACCTGCAGAACGCCACGGTGGGCACGGCGCTGCCGCTGGCGCTCCGGGTGTTGGTCACCGAGGATGGAAACCCGCTGGAGGGCCAGACCATTGTCTGGACCGCCCAGGCGGGCTCGGTCTCGGCGGGCACCTCCCAGACCAACTCCGGCGGCATCGCCACCATCGTGTGGACCCTCGGTACCGTCGCGGGTGGGCAGACGGCCACCGCGGCACTGGCCGGCGCCACCGGATCGCCGGTGACGTTCGCGGCCACCGGCGCGCCGGACGTGCCGGCGGCCCTGGTGGAACTCGGCGGCGCGGACCAGATCGCCGTGGTGAACGCCGCCTTCGCCGCCCCGCTGCAGGTCAAGGTGATGGACCAATTCAACAATCCGCGTTCCGGCATCGCAGTGGACTGGGCGGTGCAGAGCGGCCCGGTGACCCTGGGCGCGGCAAGCAGCGTGACGAACGCCTCCGGTGTCGCCTCAATCACCGTGACCGCAGGGGCCACCGCGGGGGCCGCGGTGGTCCGGGCCTCCGCCGTGAGCGTCGCCGGTGTCAACGTGGACCACAACCTCACCGTGATCCAGGCGCCGGTGGAGGTGGAGATGGGCAACATCTTCTTCCGCAGCGGGAAGAACAACACCACCAATCCGGCGGTGGACACCGTGCAGGCGGGGCAGGCGGTCCGCTGGACCAGTTTGTCGGGGAGTCACACTGTCCGGTCGCAGGGTGTCCCCTCGTTCACCAGCAGCGGCACCATCAACCCGAGCGGGACCTATCTCTTCACCTTCAACGCCGTCGGCACCTACCAGTATGACTGCTCCATCCACGGTGGGCTGCCGGGCGGCATGGCTGGCACGATCGAGGTGATTCCGTAGCCGCTCGACCCCCGATCCTGGCCCGCTTCCGGCCGCCGGCGCCCCGCGCCGGCGGCCGGTTGGCGTCAGGGGGTGGCCGCGGGCGGCCCGACGCCGGCCCGGTATTCGGCCGCGCGCCCCAACTGGTCCGTGAGCACGCCATCGGGTCACTCGCTGCGATCCACCTCGCCGTTGCTGAGCTCGACGGCCGGAGACTCGCAGGCGACGACGAGCTCGTGTTCGTCAGCCGGGACGACGATCAGCGCCGCGCGGCCGAGTCGCTCGGATTCCAGACCGCCTAGGACAAAGGAGAGGGCCC
>CAZPER010000010.1:0-67232 GCA_964585655.1 uncultured Gemmatimonadaceae bacterium
CCCCGCCCTTCCCGCGATGCGACGGCCATGCCTTCATTGGGCTGGCGGAGACGGCTGGCGCCATAGCCCACCACCAGCGCCAGGATCACCGCCGCGACCCACAGGAGCGTGGTGATGTCCGGGGCCCAGGTACGCTCCTGGATGTCGTCGGTGGGGAGCAGGACCAGCCCACCGGGCGTCACGGTCGCGGCCGGGCCGGCTTCGTGCGCGAGGTCGGGGAAGTGCTCATCCACTTCACGGTAGTTGTCGCGCCACTCCTCCAGCCGCCGGGCGCAGGCGCGACAGGATTCGGCGTGGCGCTTGATCCGCGTCACCTCGCCGCCGCTGGCGCTCCCGTCAATCAGCTTCTCTAGCAGCCGGTCATTCAAGTGGAACATGCCGAGCAATCTACCTTCCAAGTCCAGCCGACGCAGGTTACCGGACGCGCCGCTGTAATGCCCGCAGCGAATCAGTGGGCAGAAAACCCGTAAGCGCAAGTCGGAAGCCGTGTTGATCCAGCCACCGTACGCTCTGCATACCCTGGGCCGGGGCCGTCAGGACGGTGTCACCCGGGAGCAGGGTGGCCGCGCCCACCCCCGCCGCTGACCGTTCCTCCGTCTGGCTGCGCTGCTGATCCAGCCACAGCTCCCGACCCGGCGGATCTTCGTACACCACCCGCACCACGGTGATGCCCGGTTCCGCTCCGGGGACGAGGGATCCCGGGCCGGTGAGCACCCGCTCCGGCTTGAGTCCATCCAACAGACGGATGGTCCCCCCAAGGATTCTCACCGCCCGTTCCATGGTGACCTGCTGGAAACTCATGTCGGCCAATCGGTTAGCAGACTTCTCCGAGGCCGCACGCTGATCCGCCCCTGCAAACTCCGCAGTGGCCACTTCCCCGACGACAGTTGGGACCGGGGCAGGGGCAGCCGTGGGAATCCGGGCCCGGAGGTCAGCGACCTCATCACTGGCCGCCTCAGGTGCCTGCGCGGTCCGCCCCTCATCGCGTCGCGGCTCCGCCACCTTGGTGTTCTGCCGGGCAAGCTCTGCCCGAGCGCCCGCGGCGGGGGCGGTCGTGGGTGCCGCCGGGGCGATGAGCCCGGTCGTGGCAGCCGCGCCTGAGTCGACGCTAGCCGGCGCGACGCCGCCGGGCTCCTTGCTGCTGGCAACGTCACTCGGGATGGGCTGTCGGTCCATGCCTCGCACCAGGTATCCGAGCCCCAGGGCGGCCACCAGGGTGGCGGCCCATCCAAGGGTTCGCCAGGGCAGCGGGCGCCGGGATGCCTGGGCGCCATCACCCCGGGGAAGTCCCCCCGGATGTGGTGCCGGAAGCGGTGCCGGCTGCCGCGGCAGCTCGATGCCCGTGACCAGGGCATCCGCCTCCATGGAGAATGCGCGGATCTCGTCGTACAGGCCGCGACACTCGGCACAAGCGGCGAGGTGGGCCTCGGCCTCCCGCTGGGCGCTGGCGGTGAGTTCCCCGTCCAGCAGGCTGGTCAGCTGTCCTTCATCAAGATGCGACATGGCGGTCCTTCCCCTGCGCGCGGTATGCCTCCACCAGGCGCTTGCGCGCCCGGCAGATCGTGGTTCCGATCGCGCCCTTGGCGAGCCCGGTGGCGGCCGCGATTTCGTCGTAGTCGAAGCCCTCGGCCTTGAGCAGCAGCACCTCGCGGTCGAGGTCCCGCAGTTCGGTGAGGGCGGCCTGCACGGCCTTGGTCTTCTCGTTCCGTTCGAAGTCCTCGTCGGGTGGTCCGGCGCTGGTGGCGCTCTCCCCCTTGAGCAGCTGCAGCCGGCGGCCCTGCCGCACCGCCCGCCGGCCGTCGTCGCGCACCAGGTTGAGCGCCACCGCGAACAGCCAGGGCCGGGGATTATCCGGCGGGGCGGCGAGCGCGCGGGCGAACACCTCCGCCGCCAGGTCCTCGGCCCGGTCCTGGTCGCCCGTGCGGCGGTAGAGCATCCGCACGAGCGGCTGGTGGAACTGGGCGAACAGCTCTTCGATCGGTACGTGAGTCATCGGTTATCCGCGGAAATCCCGCACGAAGGCCCGCACTTCGGCCTCGCTCAGCGTCGCCTTCCCGCCGCCGCCGATGCGGAGGCTGGCCTTGCGCCCGGCGATCACCAGTTCATCTCCCACGCCGAGACTGCCCGCCAGCTCCGGGAGTGCCCGGGTCACGGCGAAGTACGCCGCGCTGTACGGAGCGACGCTGAGCACCCGGAGGCTATCGCTGTGGCCGACATCCGTCCAGACACCCTGCACCAGGTTGAACACCCGGCCTCCCGCGCGCCGCACATCGCGACTCGAGCCGGAGAGTCGCTCCAGCCGCTCGTCCGCCGCCTGGTCCGCGGCCGCGAGCGTGGTGGCGCGGGAGAGTTCCCCGCTCGCCTTGGCCGCCTCGAAGGCCCGCAGCCCGGTTTGCGCTGAGGGTGCCGTCGCCGGCAGGGCGTTGCCGGCGCCGAGCGGCCCCTGGCCATTCTGCCGGGTCGCGACGACACCGGGTTCCTGCACCAGGTACGAGGTGTACTCGGTGAGGATGCCGTGGCGCAGGCCGAGCTGGCGGATCTCGCCGATCAGCGCCTCGCTGCTGCCCTCGAGCCGCAGCTGCCGGTTGAGATCACCGATTCGGCGGGCGGCCCACAGCCGGGCGATGAAGCCATTCCGGTCCTCGGTGGCCGGGAAGACCGCCTGCGCGGTAAAGCGCTCGCGCCGGCCGTTCCGCTCTCCCTCGAACACCACGACTCCGCTGCCCTGCCCGCGATACCGGCCGAACAACACCAGCTCCTCGCCATAGAAGAGATCGGGGAGCTGGGCCGGCGAGAGATCACGGAAGGTGACCGGACTCTCGACCAGGCGCAGGTTCACCAGCGCGGGACGCCGGAGCTTGCCCATCAGGTTGCCCATCGCCACCTCGACGTCCCCCTCGGGCGGCACGTACTCGGCAGTGCCGCGGCCCTCCTTGGCCAGGCGGTCGAGCAGGTAAGTGTTGACGTCGTGACCCACGCCAACGGTGAACACCCGGGCCCGTCCGATCCGGCCGGCCGCCATGGCCGCGATGCGATCGGGCTGGGACTCCCCGACCGAGGGAATGCCGTCGGTCATGAAGAGGACCAGCGGGAGCCGTCCCTCCGGCACCGCGGTGCCGAGGACTGCCTCGAGGGCGCCGGCGATATTGGTGCCACCATCGGCGTTCAGCCGGTCCACGAACGCGTTCGCCTCCCGCACTACGTCGGGCGTGGCGGGAGCCCAGCCGTCACGGAAGTGGGTGATCCCGGAGCTGAACGCCACCAGCCGGAAGCGGTCGCCCCGGCCGAGTGTGCCGAGCGCCTGCCGGATCGCCGCCTTGGCCTGCTCCAGCTTGGTGCCGGACATGGAGCCGGAGACATCCACCACGAAGGCCACGTCCCGCGGCACTACCGGGCCGGCCTCGGACTCGGCCGGGGAGAGCAGCAGCATGGCGTAGCCATCCTCGCCCCCAGGGGCGTGCGCCAGCACGCTGGTGCCGATGAGTCCGCGGCGGAGTGGCAGCAGGATTTCGATGTCGCCGCCGGTCCGCGGATCCACCCGCAGTTCCAGGCGGCCGCCGTCGCGCCGGACGGTCAGCGGGTGCGTCGGGGAGTAGGGGGCGCCGTAGGCATCTTCATCCGCCGCGGAGAGGCGCCAGGAGCCGGCCTCGCCGCCGCGGGTGCCAAGGGCGTAGCGGATCCGCAGAGCGTCACCCGCCCGGTCGAGGAGCTGGGTGTAGCGCAACACCACCTTCCGGGTCTCGCCCGGCTGGATCGGAAACACCTGGGCCCGGACCAGGCCGTGACCGGCGAGGGTCAGCAGCGCCGGGTCCTTCTGGCGCCGCACGATCTCCTCGTAGATCCCGCGCGCCTGGTCGGCATTGAGCATTTCGCCCTTGAGCTCCTGGTCTCCCATCCAGAGGGAGAAATTCTGGAACACCGCCTCACCGGGCAGCGGGTAGAGGTAGCTGCCTTCGGCGATGGCGCCGCCCTGGTTCTGGAAGCGTTCCTCCACCTCCACCCGGGCGACCCGGCCTTCGATGACGGTGCGGACTTCGGAACCCACCCGGATGACGGCGGCGGGGGTGCGAACAGGAACACGAGGACGTTCGATGTCGATCCAGCCCTGGGCGGTCGCCGGGGTGGACGCGAGCGTGAGCGCGAAGGCGCTCAGGAGCAGGTGACGCATGGATCCCTCATTGGCTTCAGGAGACGGCCGGGGGATGCGCCGGGGGCCCGCACTTGCACGGCGGGGGCGGCCGGGCGACCACAAGGGTCGCCCTTACGCCTGGGAGGGGGCGGGACCTATCCTATTGGCATGGCGACCATCAGCGTGCGGCGGACCTACCTGGAGATGACCTCGCCGGCCCAGCTCCTGGCCGAGGGGGAGGCGGGCCCCGGCGTCCGCCTGGACGAGGTCCACGACTGCCCCTGGCACTTCTACCGCTACCTCTATACGGAAGTGGGGCGGCAGTATCACTGGCGGGACCGCCTGCCGTGGACCGAGGCGAAATTCCGGAGCTGGCTCGCCGGCCCGAGCACGGTCTGGCTGCTCTCGGTGCGGGGCGCCCCTGCGGCGTACTTCGAGCTCCGGGGACAGGACGACGGCTCGGTGGAAATCTGTTACTTCGGGGTGCTGCCGGAGTACCAGGGGCGGGGGCTCGGCAAGTACCTGCTGACCCGCGCGGTGGAGGAGGGATGGCGGCGGGGCGCCAACCGGGTGTGGCTGCATACCTGCACGCTGGACCATCCAGGGGCGCTGCCCAACTACCTCAAGCGCGGCTTCCGGGCGGTGCGTGAAGAAACCTACCTCGCAGACCTGCCTGACTGACAGCTGACCACGCTCACGCCCGCCGAGCTAAGCCTGGCTCGACGGACAGAGGTCGCGGAGGACGCAGTCCCCGCACCGCGGCCGCCGGGCAATGCACACCGCGCGGCCGTGGAGGATCAGCAGGTGGGACACCAGGGTCCAATCGGCCCGCGGCACCAGGTGCATGAGGTCCTGCTCGATCTTCACCGCGTCGGTGTTCCGAGTGAGGCGGAGCAGGCCCGAGAGGCGGGTCACGTGGGTGTCCACCGTGACTCCCTCGCTGATGCCGAAGGCATTCCCGAGCACCACGTTCGCGGTCTTCCGGCCCACCCCCGGCAGGGCATGCAGCTCCGCCATGGTGCGGGGGATCTCGCCGCCGTGGCTGGCCATGACCGCCTGCGCCATCGCGATCAGGTTCTTCGCCTTGTTGCGGAAGAAGCCAGTGGACTGGACCAGCCGCTCGACGTCCGGCTGCCGGGCCCGGGCCAGCGCGGCGGGTCCGGGATACGCCGCGAAGAGGGCCGGCGTCACCAGGTTCACGCGGGCATCGGTGCACTGGGCGCTCAGGATCGTGGCGACCAGCAGCTGGTAGGCATCGGCGTGGTTGAGCGCGCAGTGGGCGTCGGGATAGGCCTGCTTGAGCCGTCCCAGGATTTCCGGTGCGCGGGCGGTCGCGGGCGGGAACTTCGGGGGGCTGGTCCGGGCCGGCTTCGCGGTGCGTCCACCGGGACCTGGGCGACCACGAGGGGCCCCTTTCCGCGGGCGGCCGGTCACCTGGCTCCGCGTCGGGCGGCGACGTGGGCCAGGAATCCTTCCACCGGCAGGCTGTTGAGCAGGTCCTCCCGGGTGAGCCAGCCTTTCCGGGCGATCGCCACCCCGTATTCCACGTTGCGGATCCCGGCCAGATTGTGCGCGTCGGCGCCGATCGAGATCCGGAGCCCGGCGGCGCGGGCCTGGCGGAGCAGCCGCCAGTCGAGGTCGAGCCGGTGCGGATCGGCGTTAATCTCGATCGCAACGCCGGTGGCCGCCGCCTTCGCGATCACGGCGTCCATGTCGATGGCGTAGGGGTCGCGCGACAGCAGCAGCCGGCCGGTCGGGTGCCCGATGATGGCGAGATGCGGATTGTCCATTGCCCCGAGCATCCGGGCGGTCATCTCCTCGCGGCTCAGCCCGAAGCGGCTGTGGATGGAGCCGATGACGAAGTCCAGCCGCGCCAGCACGGCATCCTCGTAGTCGAGCCGGCCGTCCCCCAGGATGTCCGCCTCGATGCCCTTGAGGATCCGGATGCCGAGGCCCCCGGCGTTCACCGCATCGATCTCGTCCATCTGCCGCAGGAGGTCGTCCGGGGAGAGGCCGCCGGCGTAGGCCGCCGCCTGGCTGTGGTCGGTGATGCCGACCCAGTCGTAGCCCTCCGCCCGGCAGGCGCGCGCCAGTTCCTCGACGGTGTTGGTGCCGTCGGAGGCCCGGGTGTGGCAGTGCAGGAATCCCTTCAGGTCCGCCCGCTCCACCAGCTGGGGCAGGGTGCCCGCGGCCGCGGCCTCGACCTCTCCCAGCCCCTCCCGGAGTTCGGGGGGGATAGGAGGCAGGCCCAGGGCGCCGTAGAACGACGTCTCGTCGGCGGTGGGGACGAAGCTGCTCCCCTGCCAGAGCGCGGCGCCGTCGAGGGTGAATCCGCGGGAGCGGGCGTGGGCGGCGAGCGCCGCGAGATGGGCGTCGCTGCCGGTCGCCTGGGCCAGCACGCCGCCGACATTTCGCGGGGTGGTGACGATGACCTGCGCTTCCGCGCCGCCACTCACCTTGAGCGTGACCCGGCGCTCGTCCTGGCCGGAGAACTCGTGGACGCCGGGCAGCTGCCCGATCCGGCGGAAGATCTCCTCCGGTCCCACGTCCGCCACCAGCACCACCACGAGTTCCCGGACCACTTCCATCCGGCGCCGGACATCCCCCGCGACCACGGCATCCTGCACCCCCGGCAGGGCGGCCAGCGCCGCGCGCAACGCCTCGGCCTCGTCGGCGGCGTGGTGCGCCAGCCGGAGCCCGCTCGACTGCCGCAGGAAGGCGATGCCCTTCAGGATGTTCTCCGCGGTCTTCTGCCCGAACCGGGGGAGCCGGGCCAGGCGGCCGTCGCGCGCCGCCGCCTCCAGTTCCGGCAGCGAATCGATGTTCAGCGTCTCGTGAATCTGCCGGATCTTGGCGACGCCCAGCCCCGAGATCTGCAGCATCTCCACCAGCCCCGCCGGCACCTGTTCGCGGAGTTCCTCCAGGAGGGAGGACCGGCCCGAATGCACCACCTCCTGCACGATCGCGAGCGTGGCCGGGCCGACGCCCTTGGTGGCGGCGAGCGAGCCGTCGGCGATCGCCTCGGCGACCCCACCGCTCAGCGCGCCCACCGCCTTGGCGGCGCTCCGGAAGGCGCGCACCCGGAACGGATTCTCCCCTTGCAGCTCGAGGAAGGCGGCGATCTGCTCCAGGACCTGCGCGACCCCCTTGCCGTCCGGTGCTGTCATGCGGCGCCCACCTCCACCGGGGTGTGCGGGCGCTGGACCCCGCCGGCACAGGCCACCGCCCCGCCCGCGATGGGGAGGGTCCGGGCCGCGAGCAGCAGCAGCTCCTCCTCGCTGGTGATCGAGTGCAGGCCGGCCTGCATGCCACCGTCGAGGATCGAGGCGAACCACGCCCCGCCATCCTCGCGCACGGGCGCCTCCGGCGGGTAGCCGTCGGCGGAGACCACGCTGAAGCCGTCGCTGCCGGGGTGGAGCCCGAACACCGCGAGCGCGAACAGCCCACCCGCCGGCCAGGGGCGCACGAAGATCCCGTCCAGCGGCTGGTGCGGCTCTCCCGCCGCGAGCTCCGCCCAGACCAGCCGCTCGGGAAGCTGGATGTAGTAGCAGGCCGGCGGCTCCGCGCCGGCCGCATCGGCGGCGCCGGCGAGGAGGGCGCGGACGCGGTCCGGGGAGGGCCGGATCAGCCAGCCGCCCGCCAGCCAGTACAGGAAGGCGTGGTGCAGCAGGGCCACATGCTCGGCCACGCCCTCGCCAATTCCCTCCTCTGGCACCAGCTCGCGGAGATACGTCACGACCTCGGGGTCGAGCACGAACGCATCGGCATCCCCCGCGTCGCGGCCTGTGCGGGCCAGCGACTCACGGATCTGCCCGAAGCGCGGCTCGGCGTCAGTGCCGAAGGCGAGGTCGTAGGGGGTGCGGCGCATGAGGGGGGTAAGCTATGACCGGGGCAGGAAGGCGTCCAATGCCGCATGGAAGGCGGCCGGCGCCTCCACATACGGCACGTGGCCGCATGCGGGGACGACCTGCAGCTCGGCCCGGAGGGCGGCCGCGGTCTCCCGGGCGCTGTCGAGCGGGATGGGATCCTCCGCGCCATGGAGTACCAGGGCGGGAACGGTCAGGGCGCGGAGCGCCGGCCGCAGGTCGAAGTCAGCCAGCGACGCCCACACCTCCGCACGGGTGCGTTCGGTCACGCGGAAGGGGGTCAGCGCCACCGCGCGCGCCGGGTCGTGGAAGTAGCCCGCGACCGCCAGCTCGAAGATCCGGGCCGCGTGGGCCGCGGGATCCCGTTCGCGCAGGCCACTCTCCCGCAGGAGTCGCCGGGCTTCCTGCAGCTCCGGCGCCAGGGTGCGCGCCTGGAAGCGGCGTTCGAATTCGTCCCGCGCCGCGCGCGACACCGGCGCCGGGGAGACCAGCGCCAGCCGCTCCACCCGGGCCGGATGCTCCACGGCGTAGAGCATGGCGAGCAAGCCCCCCCAGGAGTAGCCGGCCAGGGTGAGCCGCTCAAGTCCCCACTCCCCGCGGAGCGCCTCAAGATCGGCGACATGCTCGCGCCACCCCACCGGGATCTCACGACCCACCGGCGACCGGCCGCCGCCCCGCTGATCGTAGTAGATCAACTCCCGGCCTTCGGCCAGGGTGTCGAAGCCCGGGAGCAGGTAGTCGTGGTGGGCTCCCGGCCCGCCGTGGAGCACCACGACCGGTGGGCCCCCGCCAACCCGGCGCTCGAAGAGGGCGACCCCATTCACCTCACGGGTCGTGGTGGCCGCGGCGGCAGGCGCGCTCACAGCAGGACCGCCAGGCCGTCGGCGACGGCCCGGACCGCGGCTTCCTCGGCGGGGGTGAAGGGATCGGGGACGTCGCTATCCACGTCGATCTGGCCCAGGATAGTTTCGCCGCGGCGGATCAGCACTACCAGCTCGGAGCGGGTGAAGGTGTTGCAGGCGATGTAGTTCCCGATGGCGCGGACGTCTCCGACGTTCTGGTCGGTGCCGGTGGCCACGGCCGTGCCGCAGACGCCCTTGCCCACCGGGATGCGGGTGTGCTCCGTCTCCCGCCCGCTCCAGGCCTCCAGCAGCAGGTCCTCGCCGTGGAGCATGTAGAGGTACACGGAGGTGTACGGTGCCCCGGCGGCACGGATCCGGTCGGCGGCGTACTGCAGCAGCGCCTGCCGGCCGGCGTCGCGACAGAAGAGGCCCCGCAGCCCGGCGACGATCGGCTGCGGATCCAGCACGACGGGCATCAGCCGCCCCGGGTGCCGAGGGTGACGCTGACCCGCTGCTCGGCGCCGTCGCGCAGGAAGCGCAGCTCAACGACGTCGCCAGGCTTGTGCTGCCGGAGGGCGCTGGTGAGCGCCTGCAGGTCGGAGACGACGGTCTCTCCGAGGCGGGTGATGATGTCGTTGCCGCGGAGCCCGGCCTTTTCCGCCGGGCTGCCGGCGCGGACGCCGGTCAGCCGCACCCCGCCGGGATTCTCCGACATGTCGGGGACGGTGCCGAGGTAGGCGCCGTATCCGGGACCGGGGGCGCCGGTGGCGGCCTGGGGGGGCGGCACATTGACGAAGGTGAGCGGCGCGCGGCGATCCGCCAGGGCCCGGACGATCTCGGAGGTGAAGTCCGCCACCTGGGCGAGGCCGTCAGCGTTGATCTTCTCCCAATCGTCGGTGGTGCGGTGGTAGTCCTCGTGCAGGTCGGTAAAGAGGTGCAGCACCGGCTTGCCGGCGCCGTAGAACGAGGACTGGTCACTCCGGCCCCAGCCATCCCCTGAGCCGCGCAGGTCGAAGCGGGCCAGGGTGTTGAGGGAATCGAGCAGGGCGGGGAACTCCTGCGCCGTCGCGGTGCCGTACACCAGCAGGCGATTGTCGCGCAGCCGGCCCACCATGTCCATGTTGACCATCGCGTAGGTACGGGCCAGCGAGAAGACCGGATTCTTGACGTAGTAGTCGGAGCCGAGCAGCCCCTCCTCCTCCCCGCTGAACGCCAGGAACACCACGGTCCGCGCCGGTGGCGCCGACGCGAGCTTGCGCGCAATGTGAATCAGGGCGCTGGCGCCGGAAGCATTGTCATCCGCACCGTTGTGGATGCGGCCGGCGCTGTCGGGGTCCAGCGCACCGAACGTGCCCGGGCCCAGGTGATCGTAGTGGGCGCCGACCACGACGATTTCGTTGCGGAGCGCCGGATCCCGACCGGGGAGTACCCCGATCACGTTCCTTCCCACCGCGCCGCCGATGCCGGTATGCGCCGCGGCGGGGGCGTCGGCGGCCACCGTGAACGGCTGGAACCAGCCCGACGGGGAGGGTCGGAGCCCCGCCTGCCGGAAGCGACGGGCCAGGTACTCGGCGGCGCTGTCGGCTCCGCTTGCCCCGATCAGGCGGCCACCTAGCCGGTCGTCCGACAGGTACCGGACGTCATTCAGGAGGGCCACGGCGTCCGCCGTGGACTGGGCAGCGGTGGGAAGGGCAAAGCACACGGCCCCCAGGACCAGGAGGGGGGCGACTCGAACGCAGGTGAGCATGGGCACAAAGCTAGCAATGCACCCGGACCGGATGAAGGCGGATCGCCCTCGGTGGATTCCGGCCCGTCTAAACCATTGCAGCACTTGAGACTAGGACTTAAGTTGCGACCGAGAACACCTACCACATGACCACACCGGCCGGCATCCTCTCCGACTTGGCGAACGTACTCCTCCTGCTCCGGGACCAGCCGGACCGCAAGGAGGAGCAGAAACAGGCATTCCGGCGTTTCGTCGCGAACCTTCCACAAGGTGACCACTCCCTCAAGGTGACGGAGGGCGGGTTCAAGTGGGACCAGGTGGATGTGCCGGTAGGGCGGGGTGAGGTCGCTGCGCTACAGGAGCAGTTCCGGGCCCACGGTGTTGGCGAGATCCGGCTCCCCTCCGGCCTCATGACCTCCACCCTGCTCTCCCTGGTCCGGATGCTGGCGGCGCCCAAGGGGACCTACGGCTCGTTCGACCACCTGAGCGCCCGGCTGGATTCGGCAGGTTGCGGGGTGATCCCGGTGCTGCCGTTGCCCGAGGCCCTGCGCCTCCCGGTCGACCGGAAGCCCGGGACGGAACCATCGGGGCGGCCTTCCTCCAAGGTGGATGACGAGGGGCACATCAGCGCCATCGGGCCTGATGCGCTGACCGAGGCGAAGGTGGGGATGATGCACTTCGCCACCCTGCAGACCCACGCCATCAGCCCGACCGATGAGCTGGTGAACCGTCTGTCGCACGCCGAGAGCCAGACCTCGCGCAACGACCTGCTCAACCAGCTCATCGCCACCGGCGAGTACGCCTGGCGGCAGAAGGAGTGGCGGGAACTGCTCAAGGCGGCGTACGGGCTGGTGACCCTGGAGACCCGGGAGCAGCGCTCCGACGGGGAGGGGCGGGGGTACGGGATCGCCCTCCGCCGGATGCTGCCACGCTCGGCGCTGGAGCAGCTGGTGCGGCTGACGGCCCAGGGGGACATGAAGACGGAGGCCATCGCCGTCCTGCGCCGGATGGGGGTGGACGGCACCGAGGTCCTGCTCAATGCCCTGGTCAACGCCGAGGAGGTGGGGCAGCGGCGCGCCTATTTCAACGCCCTCAAGGAGATGAGCGAGGGGGGTGAGCTCCTGGTGCACATGCTCAGCCACGATCAGTGGTTCGTGGTCCGGAACGTCGCCGACCTCTGCGGCGAGCTCCGGCTGGAGAGCGCGGTGCACGGACTGGCCAAGCAGGTGGCGCACGATGATGAGCGGGTGCGGCGTGCGGTGGCGGGGGCGCTGGGGCGGATCGGGGGGCCCGGATCGGTGGAGCCGCTGCGCCGGGCGCTGCGGGACCCGGCGCCCGGGGTCCGGCTGCAGGCGGCCAAGGACCTGGATGGGCGGCGCAATCGCAGCCTGGCGATGACCATCGCGGTCGCGGCGGACGAGGAGGCCAAGGCCGACGTGCAGCGGGAGATGTACCTCGCGCTGGGGCGGATCGCCTCCACCGATGCGATCCAGGCGCTACGCAAGGCCGCCGAACCGGGAGGCCGGCTGTTCCGGCGGAAGCCGCAGAGCGTGCGGCTGGCGGCGGTCGCCGGACTCCACGTCGCGGGGCCGTCGGCCGCCAATGCGCTCAAGGAGATGCTGCAGGACGACGACCGCGAGGTCCGCGCCGCGGTAGAGCAGGCGCTGCAGACCCTCTGGGAATAGGCCTACCGCGGCACGAAATCCGTCTGCGACGTCACCCGCCGGGCAAACCCCGCCAGCAGCCGCGCCGTCCGGTCCAGGTCTTCCAGCGCCACCATCTCGTTCGGGCTGTGCATGTAGCGGAGCGGCACCGAGACCAGCGCCGTCGCGACGCCCTTGAGCGCGGTGAAGACGTTGTCGGCGTCGGTGCTGGTATCCCGCGGCGCCGCTTCGATGGTGTAGGGAATCCGCTCTGCCTCCGCCGTGGCCACCAGCAGGTCGAACACCACCGGATTGATGGCCGCGCCCCGGGTCAGGGCCGGACCACTCCCCAGCTTGTAGTCGCCGTGCTTGCGCCGGTCGAGGCCCGGATAGTCGGTGGCGTGGGTGACGTCCACCACGATGGCCACGTCGGCGGCGAGGCCGGAGGCACCGGGGCGTGCCCCGCCGCCGGTGGTGCTGATCTCCTCCCGGGTGGTGGCGGCCGCGGTGACCCGCGCCGTCGGCGGGTCCTGCGCCAGCAGCCGCAGGGCCTCGAGGACCACGAAGGCGCCGACCCGGTTGTCGAGCGACCGGCTGACCAGCCGGCCGTTGGGGAATTCGAGCACCGCGGAGGCGAGGACGCCCGGGTCGCCGATGCGCACCCGGGCCGAGGCCTCCGCCCGGGTGGCCGCCCCGATATCAATCCACAGGTCGCTGGCCTTCGAGACCTTTTCCCGGTCTTCCTTCTCCATCAGGTGGATCGCCTTCTTGCCGATGACGCCGCTCACCGTCCCGCCGTGGCCGAGGAGCTGCACCCGCTGGCCCACGAAGACCTGGTGGTCCCAGCCGCCGATGGTATCGAAGCTGAGGTAGCCGTCGTCGTCCACGTAGGTGACCATCACCCCGATTTCGTCGATATGGCCGGCCAGCATGACGCGCGGGGTGGCGGCGGGATTGAGCGTGGCGAAGGAGTTGCCGCTCACGTCGGCGGTGACCTCCGCCGCGAAGCCGCCCGCCTGGGCGCGCCACGCGCGCGCCGGCAGGGTCTCGTAGGACGAGGGGCCCGGGGTGTCGAGCAGGGTCTTGAGGAATTCGAGCGAGCGACTGTCCATGTCGGATCGGGCCGGTGGCTGGGGGTCCGGGAATCTGCCCCACGCGCGCCGGTTGTCCAGCCGCGGGGGGTGACCGGGATCACGCCGCGGGCGGTAGGGAAATCGTTGAACGGAACGGTCCCGCGGCCGATACTAGGGGCATCCAATTCCGGAGCACAATTCGTGATTCGTCCCGCCGCCGTCCGGGTGTGCTGTGTCATTGCCATGGGGGCGTGTGCCGCCCCGGCCAAGTCCGGTGGACTCGACCCCGCGCCGGTCCTGGAGCGGGTGGTCGTCTCCCCCGGCAGCGCCAGCCTCATCCCGGGCGACACACTCTCATTCACCGCGGTCGGGGAGTGGAGCGATGGTTCCAGTACGGGCATCGCGGTCACCTGGGCCGCGACCGGCGGTCAGGTAACCGCGGGTGGGCGCTTCCGCGCCGACAGCGTCGCCGGCAGCTTCAAGGTGATCGCCACCACCACGGACGCGGCGCGGGCGGACACGGCGCAGGTCATCATCGCCACCCCGGGCGGACCGCCGGTCCTGACCGGGGTGGCGGTGCTGCCGGCGACCGTCACCCTGGATCCGGGCAGCGTGGTCGGCTTCGGCGCGACCGCCAGCTACAGCGACGGGTCTTCGGCGACGATCGCCGCGACCTGGAGCGCCACGGGTGGCAGCGTGACGGCCAACGGGTCCTACACGGCGGGGGGCACCCCCGGGAGCTTCCGGGTGGTCGCCGTCGCCCAGGGCCTGGGCGACACGGCGCAGGTGACGATCCGGGACACGACGACGCCTCCGCCGCCACCACCGCCGCCGCCACCACCGCCCCCCCCGCCGCCCCCCCCTCCCGGCGTCACCGTGCTGCCCACCGAAGGGGTCGAGGGCCCCCAGGGTGGGGGGCGGGGCTGGTATGACAACACCGCGCCCGCCATCAGCAGCGTGGACAAGCATGGCGGGAACGGGGCGCTGCAGATGGCCTTCCCGGTGGGCGCCACCACCCCGACCAAGGGCGGCGCGCTGCGCCACCTCTTTGCCGGAACCGACCGGATCTACGTGAGCTACTGGGTCAAGTACAGCGCCAACTGGATCGGCTCCACCAAGACGTACCATCCGCACGAGTTCCACGTCATCACCGACCAGGACGGGGCGTGGGTGGGGCCGTCCACGACGCACCTGACCACCTACATCGAGCAGAACTACCAGCAGGGGGGCGTTCCCCGGCTCGAGATCCAGGACGCGCTCAACATCGACACCACGCAGATCAACGTGGACCTGACGGGGATCACGGAGAATCGGTCAGTGGCGGGCTGCAACGGGTCGGGGGACGGCTATCCGGGTGGCTGCTATCAGGCGGGCACCCGGTGGCTCAACGAGAAGCTGTGGAAGGCGGCCGGGCCGGCGTTCCTGCCCAATCCGGGCCCCGGGTACAAGGGAGACTGGCACCGGGTGGAGGTGTACTTCCAGCTCAACAGCATCCAGGGGGGGAAGGGTGTCGCCGACGGGATCGCGCAGTACTGGCTCGACGGCCAGCTGCTGATCGACCGGCAGGACGTCATGTTCCGGACCGGGCGGCACCCGACGATGAAGTTCAACCAGTTCGTGATCGCGCCCTACATCGGCGACCGCTCCACCGTGGCCCAGACCATGTGGGTGGACGACATCACCCTCGCCACCGGCCGCGTGCCCTGAGCCGGTCCCGGCTCAGCCGCCCCGCAGGCGCTGCGGGGCCTGCAGCATGAACAGCAGCAGCGCCACCGCCGTGACCACCAGCGGCAGGGCGCTGCCGCTGAGGAAATGCGCGACCGCCCCGAAGACCGCCGGGCCATCCAGCAGCACCCAGATGACCATCACTTCGCCGAAATGGGCGTCCCACCACGCCTCGGCGGCGCGCAGCTCCTCCCGCGGCAGGCGGCTCGCCAGGATCAGCGAGGCGGCGCAGCCGACGGCCCCGAAGCCGAAGGCCAGGTAGACCAGCAGCTGCTGGAGCCGCGGCTCCACGGCGGCGGGCGGCGGGAGCACCGAGAGTACCACCGTCAGCAGCACGATCCCGGTGATCAGGGCCAGGTGGACGATGCGGGCGGTCGCCTGACGGGTCTGGGCTGGCATGCGGGCAAGATAGATCACGCGCTAGATTGCGACCATGACTCCCCCTCCCGCCCGCCGGACCCAGGGCTTCCGCGAGTCGGTGATCCGCGGCATGTCCCGCCTGGCCGCCCGGCACGGCGCCATAAACCTGGCGCAGGGCTTCCCCAACTTTCCCGCCCCCGATCTCCTCAAGGAGGCGGCGGCGCGCGCCATCCGTGACGACATCAACCAGTACGCCATCACCTGGGGCGCCCGGCGCCTGCGGGAGGCGGTGGCGCGGAAGTACCACGTCTGGTATGGCATGACGGTGGACCCCGAAGCGGAGGTCACGGTCACCTGCGGCGCCACGGAGGCGATGATTGCCGCCCTCCTGGCGCTGGTGAACCCCGGGGACGAGGTCATCGTCTTCGAGCCGTTCTATGAGAATTACGGCCCCGACACCATCCTCTGCGACGCCGCGCCGGTGTACCTGCCGCTCCTCCCTGGCGAGCCGCTCGACCTGGACCGCCTGGCTCGGGCCTTCACTCCCCGGACCCGGGCCATCATCCTCAACAGCCCCGCCAACCCGAGCGGCCGGGTCTTCACCCGGGCCGAACTCGAGGGGATCGCCGAGCTGTGCCGGCGGCACGATGCCTGGGCCGTGACGGACGAGATCTACGAGCACATCCGCTATGGGGCGCCGCACATCCCCATTGCCACCCTGCCGGGGATGGCGGAGCGGACCATCACCATCAGCGGCGCCTCCAAGACCTTCAGCATCACCGGGTGGCGCCTCGGGACCATCGTCGCGCCCGCCGGCGCGACGGACGCGATCCGCAAGGTGCACGACTTCCTCACTGTGGGGGCGCCCGCACCGCTGCAGGAGGCGCTCGCCACCGCGATGGATGAACTGGGGCCGGCGTACTACGACGAAATGGCCGCGGCGTATCTCCGCCGCCGCGGGATGCTGGGCGACGCGCTGACCAGGGCGGGCTTTGGGGTCACCCTCCCCGAGGGGGCGTACTACATCCTGGCCGACTTTTCCAAGCTGTCAGATCTCCCCGACACGGCGTTTGCCGAGTGGCTGGCCCGCGAGCGCGGGGTGGCGCCGGTGCCGGGCTCGAGCTTCTTCAGCCGCCCGGAGCTCGGGCGGCGCTATGTGCGCTTCGTCTTCTGCAAGACCGACGATCTCCTGACCGAGGCGGCCGCCCGGCTGGTGGGGGCGGGGCTGCGTGAGGCGAGGGACCTGCAGCGCTGACCAGCCCGGATTGCGCCGCCTCACGCCCTTGCCTATCGTTTCCTTCATGAAGCTCCCCTGGGCCGTCCTCCGCGGCACAGTCGCCATCGGGCAGATCCTGCTCTTCGTCGCGCTGCAGCTGGCGGACGGGAGCGGACTGCACGGCTGTCCGGAGCACGACGCGGTCGGGGCCGTTGCCCCGGCGGCCCCCGCGCATCACGGGACCGCCCATCAGTCCGAACCCGCCGACGAGCATGACCATGCCGCCGGCTGCACCTGCCTCGGCAGCTGCCACGGGTCGGCGATCACCGGCGTCCCGTCCGTCGCGCCGGCCCTCATACCGACCCTGACCCGCGCGTTCGAAGTCAGCACGCCGCAGCCCGTCACCCTGTTCCGGGTGGCGCCCCGCCTTCTCCCCTTCCAGATCGGCCCTCCCGCGAGCGCCTGAGCCGGTTTCCGTCCCGTCCGCGGTCGCGCCAGGTGGGCGCGTGCCGGGGCCGTGACCCAGGTCTCTCACGCCAGGGATTCCGATGTCCACGACGTTCCGTGGCGTGCCGGTCTTGTTCGCCGGCGCGCTCCTCATGCTCGTCGCCGGCGCCGGGCCGCTTGCCGGCCAGGCGCAGGATTCCACCCCGCTGGTCCTCGAGACGCTCGAGGTCACCGCGGAGCGCATTCGCGCGGTGCCGCCACCGGAGCTGGTGGTCAACGTCCCGGGCGCCGTGGTGCGGCGGCAGCAGAGCGCCAACGCCTACGACCTGGTGCGTCGCGCCGCCGGACTCGAGGTGCACGAACAGGGGCAGGGCCCGGGCTGGGCCTCCGACGTCGTCATCCGCGGCTTTACCTCGGATCACTCCTCCGACGTCCTGCTGGTGCTGGACGGTGTCCCGATCAACCTGCCGCTGCACGGGCATGTGGAAGGCTACGCCGACTGGACCATCTTCTCCCCCGCGGCGGTGAGCGGGCTCCGGGTCATCCACGGGCCGGCCAGTCCGCTGTACGGCAACTTCGCCTTCGCCGGCGCGGTGGAGGTCACCACCCACGCCGACGCGGACGGGCTGGCGGCGTCGATCGGCGGGTCGAGCTACGGCGAGGCCGGGGGCTGGCTCCGCACCGGGCATCGCGGCGCCTCGGGAGGCTCCCTGGTGGCGCTCGATGGCCGGCGGGAAGGAGGCTGGCGGGACAACAGCGACAGCTGGCTCGGCAACCTCCTGCTGCGGGGCTGGCGGCGCGTGGGCGAGCGGACCCGGCTCGAGGGCGGGCTCGCGAGCTACGCGGCCACCTGGAACTCTCCCGGCTTCCTGGCGGTGGCGGACTACAACGCCGGCCACCTGACGCGCGCCGCGGACCAGACCGACGGGGGCTCCGGGGGCCGGGCCATCCTGCAGGGCACCCTGCTCCATCGCTTTCCGAGCGAGACCCAGCTCGACCTGCAGGCCTGGGCTCAGCTGGTGCGCTCCACCGTCTTCCTCTCCATCGCCGAGGATGGGGTGGTGGAGCAGCAGGAGGAGCGGGACCGGCGGACCGCCCTGGGCTTCTCCGCCAGCTGGCGGGCCCCGGCCGGCAGCGGCGACGTGGCGTTCGGCCTCGATGGCCGTGCCGACTCGGACGACTACCAGCTCTACGGGACACAACGCCGGGACCGGATTGAGACCCGTCAGCTGAGCGACGGGCAGTTCCAGCAGGGCGGGGTGTACCTGCGCTGGCGGGGCTTCGTGTTCGACCGGGTGCAGTACGACTTCGGGCTGCGGGGTGATCTGCTCCGGGTACGGGCCCGGGATCGCACCATCGCCGGCGATCCCTTCCGTGCCGAAGTACAGGGAGCCATCTCCCCCAAGGCCGGTGCCCGGGTGTTGCTTGGCGGCCCCTGGAGCATGGTGGTCACCGGCAGCCGCGGGTTCCGCAGTGCCATCGGGACGATCACGGATGCCAGGCAGCCGCTCGTCACCGCGTGGTCCGGAGAAGTCGGGGTGCAGCTGAGTGGCGACCGGGTGAGCGGCCAGCTCTCCCTGTTCCAGACCAACACCCGGAACGAACGGATCCTCGACCCGGTCACCCTCCAGGTCTCCGATGCCGGCACCAGCCGCCGGCGTGGCATCTCGGCGTCCGTGGGCGTGGCGCTCTCCTCCCGGTTCCGGGTCGCGCTGGAAGGCACCCTCAACGACGCGCGGATCACCGGGGCCGCGGATACCGCCGGCACCCTGGTATCGACGTCGCGGGCGGGCGGCATCCCGCGGCCCAAGCCCAGCTTCCATGATGTCCCGCTGACGCCGGGCGCCCGGGTGCCCGGCGTGGCGCGCTACCTGGGCCGGGCGGAGCTCGCGATGGTCGCGACCTCCGCGCTCGAAGGCCGGGTGTTGTTCCGCTGGAGCGGTCCCTTCACCCCGATCGGCGAACCGGGGGTACGCACCCGCCCCTACATCCTGACCGACCTGGGCGCCTCACTTCGCATTCCGCGGTGGGGCACGCTCGATCTCGAACTGCAGAACCTGCTCAACGCGCGGTATCCCGAGATCCGCGCCTCCGGCTTTCTCAATCCAGGCGCTCCGCGGACCCTTCGGGCCGCGCTGCGCCTCCCGCTTACCACATCCTGAATCAGAGGCAACCCGCATGCGTTCCCCTTCTCGCTTCGTCCCCTCGGCCCTGCTCGTTACCGCCGCCCTGCTGGCCGCCTGCAGCGACAGCAACGAGCCCCCCGCCGAGGATCACACCCCGGTCCGCCTCGAGCTGGCGGTGAACGGGGTCGCCATGGCGGACGACACCGTCCGCCTGACGGCGGGTGGCAGCGACACCGTGCGCGTCACGTTCTACAACGCCGGGGACGAAAACCTCGACGCCCACGAGGATGATCACTACTCCACGCTGACATTCCTCCCCGCGACCGGCCTCACCTCCACCCTCGACTCGACCCATCACTTCCGGCACGAAGTGGTGAACACGGTGGCGGCGGGCACCACCGGCGACATCGACATCGGCTACGGGCACGACGTCGCGGCTGATGAGTACACCTTCACGGTGGCCTATAAGGCCGAGTAGGCCGGGAGAGATCCGCCTGGGCGCACGCCTCGTTGCACTGCGCAGGGCCGGAGCGCCGCTCCGGTCCCCGCCCCGTGCGACGGGGCGTGTTCGCGTCCTGCTCTGGCGGTGCCTGCCGTCGAGGTGCGATCCTTGGCCGTGCCCGATTCCCCATCCGGATTGCCGCGCCCCGACGCCCCTGGTCCTCGCCTCCTGAGCGACGCCCGGGAGGCCAGTCTTGCCGCGGGGCTCATCGCCCGCGACGAACGCGCCCTGGTGCAACTGGTGGAGGTGGCGACGCCCTGGCTGCTGGCGGTGGCGCAGGCGATGCTTGCCGACCGCGACGAGGCCGAGGAGGTGGTGCAGGAGGCCTTCACCATCGCCTGGCGTCGGGTGGACCTGTTAGACCAGGGCAGCGGCCGGCTGATGCCGTGGCTGCTCCGCATCACCCGCAATCGGGCTATCGATCGGCTGCGGGGACGGCGCCGCCGGGTGGACAAGGCGCGCCGGCTCCTGGCCTTCGGCGGGCTGGGGGAGGGCAGGACCGCCCCCGTGGAGCCGGACGAGGCCGGCACGCCCGGCTGGCAGGTGCACCGCGCCGTGCACGCGGCGCTCGCCGCGCTCCCTCCGGACCAGCGCGACGTGGTGCAGCTCGCCTACTTCGAGGGACTCACCCATTCGGAAATCGCGGGGCGGCTCGCCATCCCGCTCGGCACCGTAAAGACGCGCCTTCGGCTTGCGTTTGACAAGCTGCGGGACGGACTCTCCTCGCTCAAGGACTGGGTCGTATGACCGCGCACGACTGGTTTGTCGAACATCGCACCGACTTCGTTGCCCGCACCCTCGAGGCCGACGAGGAGCGGAGCTTCACCGACCACCTCGGCGGCTGTGCCGACTGCCGGGCCGCGATCGCGCGGCTGGAGCAGGAGCTGGCCTGGCTGCCCATGGGGCTCGCCCCCGTGCCGCCCCGCCCGGGGCTTACCCGGTCGCTGGTGGCCGGCGCGCTGGGAGAGCGCCGGGGGCCGCCCCGCTGGCTGGTGCCGTTCGCCCTCGCGGCCTCGCTGGCCCTCAGTCTCGGCGCCTGGTTCTGGGCCCTGAGTACAACCCGGGCGTTCGAGCGGCAGCTGGCGCAGGAGCGGGGACGGTTGGTGGAAGAGCTGGCCATGACCCGGGACACCCTCGGCATCATCCGGGAGGCGGGGATGGTGCGCCACGCGAGCATCAGCATGGGGGGCCAGAAGGGGGGGCTGCTGATCTTCGCCGACGAGCGCACCCACCGCTGGAATGTGGTGGTCTACGGGCTGCCGGCGCCCGCGCCGGGGGAGGTGTGCCAGTTCTGGTTCATCACCGAATCGGGGATGGTCCGCGGCGTGGAGGTGAAGACCGACGGCCGGAGTCCCGCCCTGCTGACCCTGCCGATGCCGCCCAACGCACGGAACGTGATGGGCGCCGCGCTGACGATTGAGCCGATGGGCGCGACTGGCGCCGCGCCCGCAGGGGTGGAGCTGGCGCACCTGATGTTGTAGGGGGTCAGGCCGTGGGGGCAGGCAGGCGCAGGGTGAACGCCGCGCCGCGATCCACCGGATCCAGCGTCAGGGTTCCGCCGTGGGCCTCCGCGATCGACCGCGCGATCGCGAGGCCCAGCCCGGTGCCGGCCGCGGCGCCATGGCCGCGGGCGAAGCGATCGAAGATGCGCTGCCGCAGCTCGGGGGCCACGCCAGCCCCGAAGTCGCGGACCGTGACCCACGAGGTCCCGGCGCCGCCACCGTTCCCCGCGGCGCTGCCGGTGGAGATCTCGATGGCGGAGCCGGGGGCGTGCAGCAGGGCGTTGTGGACCAGGGCGAGCAGGGCCCGCTCCAGCATGGGGCGATCGCCCCGCACCGGTGCCGCCTCGAACTCGCCATGCCGCAGCTCCCGGTCCGCCGCCTGGGGCAGCGTGCGGACCCGGTTCAGCACCGGAGAAACCAGGTCATCGAGGTAGAGCCGTTCCCGCGCCGGCTGCAGGGCATTGGTGTCGCCGCGCGCGATCAGCAGCAGATCCCCCACCAGGTTGCCGAGTTCCGCCGCTTCGGTCGCGATCCGCTCGAGTGCCTGCCGATCCAGCACCGGATCGGGCGTGGCACGGAGGGTGACTTCCGCCTCGCTGCGGAGGATGGCCACCGGGGTCCGGAGTTCGTGCGCCACGTCCGCCAGGAATTGCCGCTGCCCCTCCGCCACCCCCCGTTCCCGCTCCAGCGCGCTCCCCAGCCGGTCCACCAGGAGGTTGAGCGCGTCGGTGAGGCTGCTGATCTCGTCTCCGGCGGCGTGCGGGGCGAGGCGGGTGAACCCGGTGGCGCCGGCTTCGACCTGTTCGCTGATCCGTTCCGCCGACTCCGCCACCCGCCCGATCGGGCGAAGCACGAGCCCCGAGCCCCACGCGCCGACCACGGCGCCCAGCACCAGGATGAGGGGGAGGACCGTCACCAGCGAGCGGCGCAGCCGCACCAGGCGCCGCTCCAGCGGCAGGGTGCCCATTGCCACGACGACCTGCACGCCGTCGAGGGGGACCCGGATGATCCGCGCCGGTCCATCCCGGAGCATGATGGTGGACAGTCGCCGCCCGCCCCCCGTGGCCGGGACATCGTTGAAGTAGGGTTCACCGGGGAGCCGCTGGCTCGCCGCCACGAAGGTGCCCACGCTGTCGAACGCGACCAGGGTGCGGTCACCATAGGCCAGCTCACCCACGACATGGGCCGCGGTCGCGCCGGCGGAGCCGAACTCGGGGCGGTCCAGCTGGAACAGCGCCCGGACGCTGCGGGCCGCGTCGCTCAGCCCGTGGTCGAAGTCCCGCTGGTAGCTCCGGGCCAGGTGCAGGTATAGCCCAAGGGCTCCGAGGCCCAGGAGGACCGCGAAGCCCGTGGCGAACACCAGCGCGAGGCGGGTGCGGAGGCCGAGCGGGTTCACCCGGTGCGGACGCCCCGGTTGGGGTCGAGCGAATAGCCGGCGCCGCGCACGGTGTGGATCAGCGGCGTGAGACCGGGCTGGTCGATCTTGCGGCGGATGCGCGACACGTAGACGTCGATGATGTTCGAGAAGGGGTCGTAGTTCTCATCCCAGACTGCGCCGCTGATGGCGGCGCGGCCACAGACCTGCCCCGCCTGCCGGGCAAGATACTCGAGGAGCGCGTACTCCGTCGTCGTCATCTCGATGGGCCGCCCCGCCCGGGTCACGGTCCGGGCGGCGGGGTCCACCACGAGGTCCGCCACGGTGATCCGCGTGGGCCGGCTCTCGGGAGCCCGGCGCTGCAGCGCCCGGAGCCTGGCCACCAGTTCCTCGAAGGCGAACGGCTTCACCAGGTAGTCGTCCGCGCCGCTGTCGAGGCCGGCCACCCGGTCCTCGACCGTGTCGCGGGCGGTCAGCATCAGGATCGGGACCGGGATGGCGCGCTTGCGGAGCTCTGCCGCCAGGCCGAAGCCGGAACCGTCGGGCAGGTTCACGTCGAGGATCACGGCGTCGTAGCGCTCCAGCTCGAGTTTGAGCCGCGCCGACGCCAGCGTGCCCGCCACGTCCACCGCATGAGCCGCCTCACGCAGCCCACGGGCCAGGCTTTCGGCCAGCCGGTGCTCGTCTTCTACCAGCAGGACGCGCAATTGGTCTGCTCCCTCAATCGTCGTCGCCGTCATGTTGGCCTCCGCCAGTAGCTGCCTGTCCGCTCTCGCCGCCCGGTGCAAGGGCGGCGGCCCCGGGCCGCACCTCGTCGTGCCGGATCACCCCGCCCGCCAGGGCCGTCCAGCCGAACAGCGCCGCGCTCAGCGCCAGCCCCCCGGCGGTGATGCCACCCAGTGCGGCCGCGGCGGGGCGCGCGCCCCGGCTCTGCCACAACCCC
Source organism: uncultured Gemmatimonadaceae bacterium (assembly GCA_964585655.1). GTDB lineage: Bacteria > Gemmatimonadota > Gemmatimonadetes > Gemmatimonadales > GWC2-71-9 > JADJOM01. The sequence continues at coordinate 23,476 of CAZPER010000010.1, forward strand.
ACCACCGCGATGCCGCCCGTCAGCAGCATGGCGATGAGCGCCGCTTCGCCACGCTCCTCGTGCTCATGCACCAGGCGCTCCTGGTACCAGGTGCTGTCCTCCAGCTGCTCCTCCGCCGGCTCGCCGGTGAGGAACACCGGGTAGGACACGACCGCCAGCAGGACGACGGCGCCAAGTGCCGCCCGCTGCACGTCCCGGGACCGGCGCACGAGGCCCCACAGCAGCAGGGCCAGGACGATCGGGGTTCCCATGACGGGGAGGTGATTGAGCATCAGGTGCAGATGGGCAGGGCTCATGGATCCATCCAGTGGAGACCCGGGACAATCTACCGCCCGCCCATGAATTCATGATGAACCGCAGCCCCGCGCCTGACGGCAGCCAGCGGCGCGACGGACCACGAACGTAACCTGTTATCTGGTAAGCGCTTGCGTGATTGTACTGGGGCGGTGCGAGCGGGGGGAACTGAGACGATCGGCCCGGCTAATCCTGGGCGGGTTCCCCCCCGAGTTCACCCACCGGATCGATCATGTCCTCATTCCCCTCGGCGGGAATCGAGGCCCCATCGGCGCCGAGCAGGCGGAAGGCCGTCCATTGGTGGCGCTTGGCGGTCTTGGAGCGGGGACCGTTGTACATGAGGGAGACGAGGAACATCCCGTCGCGGCGGCCGAGATACCCGACCAGGGTGGACACCCCGCTCAGGGTCCCGGTCTTGGCCCGCACCACACCCGGCTCCGGCAGGCCGCCGGACAGGCGTGCCAGCGTTCCCACGCCATTCGCGGGAAGAAGGTAGGGGAAGTTCCGCCCTGCGGTGGTGTTCTGGAAATTGGCCATGTAGGCGATGAACGTCGCGGGCGTCACCCGGTCTTCGTGGGACATGCCGCTGCCGTCCACCAGGTTGACCCCGCCGGCTACACCCGCCACCTGCTGCACATGCTCGGTGAGGAGCGCCGGCCCGCTGTCCGGGCCTGCGGCCCAGCGGAGCAGCAGCTCGGCGCCGATGTTGAGGCTGCGACGGTTCACTTCGTACGCCACCGAATCAAAGGTCGGCGACTCAACCGACGCCATCTCTTCGCTCGGCGGATTCTCGACCGTGATCGGCGACGGCGTCCGGTCCCACTCGATCCCTGCCTGTTCCAGCGCCCGGGCCCAGGCCGCGGCGAGCACGGCCTTCGGATCGCCGGCCACGGTGACCAGCCGCCGAATGCCGGCGCCGCTGCCCACGGCCCCGGTGACGAGATATCCGCCATCGGCCATGCGCCGGATCCGGAGCCGGGACCGCCGGCCCGCGACGGTGGTGGCGTGGACCGTCACCAGGGCGTTGAGGCCGGCGGGCGACGTCTCCACCAGGGTTGGCCGGGCGCCGGCCTTCCGGCCCGGCGCCACATGCAGCCAGACCACGTTTTCGTGCAGGGTGATGGCCCCGACCAGCGGGGCGTAGATGCTGCCCCAGTTGGCGCGGCGCCAGCTCGCCGGAAAGCTGGCGTCGGCGGCCGAGCCGTCCCCGCTGACCACCGCGAGCGGGCCACGAAGGCGCCGGACCCCGGATTGCGCCAGCTGGTTCGCGAGGTCCTGCAGCCGCGGGCCATGGCCGTCGGGACTCTCGAGGGTCGGGTCGCCGTTGAGTTCCAGCGCCCAGCGGCCGTGCCATTCCCCGGTGAGCGCATCAAGCGACCCGTAGCCCATCACGCGGGTGGAGCGGCGGGCCTCCCCGCCGAGCACGCTGCGGGCGTATCCGGTGGTCAGGAGCTTGACCGTTGAGGCCGGGATGAGGGAGGCGTCCGGGTTGATGCTCCACAGGATCTGGCCATGCTGGTCGGCGACCGCGATACCCCAGGTGCCCGGCGCGGCCCGGCGCGCGGTGCGATACCACTGATCGAGCCGCAGCTTGAGCGGGCGGGGGAGTTCCTGCGCCTGGACGCGCTCCGGCAGCGCCGTGGCGCAGAGCGCCAGGGCAAACGCGAGGAGGGTGCCACGTGTGATCAGGCGCACAGGGTCGTCGTACCTCGTGGTCTCAAAATGCTCGTCGGCTGGCCGGAAAGCGGAGAATGCCGGGCAGGACGGACCAATTTACCGGTGGATCGAGAGTTGGCAACCCGCGTATCGGCAACAGCTTGGAACGCCCCGGGGCCGGCTGCGGGTGCCGCCTGGGGGTGAAATCAGCAAGTCGGGGGCCACCGGGGAATGGTGCGTGGTTTCAGGGCGGGAAACGACAGGGGCGGGGCAGGCCCCCGCCCCCGGTGGGCGCCGGACCTACTTGAGCAGCAGCTTGGCGATGGTCTGGAGCTGCATGTTGCTGGTGCCCTCGTAGATGGTACCGATCTTGGCGTCGCGGTAGAATTTCTCCGCCGGGTACTCCTTGGAGTAGCCGTATCCGCCGAACAGCTCCAGGCAGTTGCTGGTGGTCCGGTCCGCGACCTGGGAACTGAACAGCTTGGCCATCGCGGCTTCGCGCTGGAAGGGCTCCCCCAGGTCCTTGAGCCGAGCGGCGTTGTACACCATGAGCCGGGACGCCTCGAGCTCCGTGGCCATCTGCGCCAGCTGGAACTGCACCCCCTGGAACTCGGCGATGGCCTTGCCGAACTGCCTCCGCTCCTTGACGTAGGCGGCCGCGGCGTCGAGCGCCCCCTGCGCCACCCCGATCATCTGCGCCCCGATCCCGATCCGGCCCTCGTTCAGCGTCTCGATCGCGATCTTGTACCCCATGCCCACCGGGCCCAGCACGTTGTCCTTCGGCACCCGGCAGTTCTCGAGGATCAGCTCGGTCGTGCTGGAGGCCCGGATGCCCAGCTTGTTCTCCTTCTTGCCCACCGCGAACCCGGGGAAGTCCCGCTCCACGAGGAAGGCGGTGATCCCCTTGTATCCCTTGGCAAAGTCGGTGTTGGCGAAGATCAGGAACATCCCCGCCTCCCCGCCGTTGGTGATCCAGAACTTCCGGCCGGTGAGCTCCCAGTGGGTGCCGCGATCGTCGGCCCGGGTCTCGAGCGCGAACGCGTCGCTGCCGCTCGCCGGCTCCGAGAGGGCGAACGCCCCCAGCAGGTCGGTGGTGAGGCGGGGGAAGAGCCGGGCCTGCTGCTCCTCGCTGCCCCAGCGCAGCAGCGCGTTGTTGAACAGGGTGTTGTGCACGTCCACGTAGATGGCGGCGGAGGCGTCCACCCGCGCCAGCTCCTCGATGGCCAGCACCGCGAGGAAGATGCCCCCCGCCGCGCCCCCATGGCGTTCCGGCACCTCGATCCCCATCAGGCCCAGCTCGAAGAACTTGGCGATGAGCTCGGGCCGGAACTTCGCGGCCTCGTCCATTTCGTGGACGTAGGGCTTGATCTCCGTCTCGGCGAACTCGCGGACGGTGGCGCGGAACAGCGCTTCCTCTTCGCTGAGCCGGCTGAGCGGGGCGGGAGTCAGGGTCTGGGTCATGGCGGGGATAATAGCGGGCAGGAGTTCTTGATGAAATCCTGATGCCCGGCCCCCCGATCCAGATCCCTCCTTGACCTCATTCGCCCTACGTTGCCCGCAGTATCCAACCGGACGGAAACGTGGACGTCGTCATCCTGCTGTTGTTCCTGGTCCTGGGGGCTCTCACCTGGGGTCTGGTCCGCTTGTCGGAGAGGGTCTAGCCGCCATGCTCACGATCGTCGTCGGCGTGATTGCCGCGCTGCTCCTGATCTACCTGTTCGCGGCCCTGCTCAAGCCGGAACTGTTCTCATGACCGCCAATGCCTGGCTCCAGCTCGCCCTCTTCCTCGGGGTGCTCCTCGCCCTGGTGAAGCCTCTCGGGGGCTACATGGCGCAGGTCTACCAGGGCGACCCCCACCTGCTGGCGCGGTGGTTCGCGCCGGTCGAGCGGCTCTGCTACCGCCTCCTGGGCGTGGACGCCCAGGAAGAGATGACCTGGCAGCGATATGCGATCGCCGTGCTGCTCTTCAGCGGGTTCGGCTTCCTTGCGGTGTACCTCCTGCAGCGCGCCCAGGGGATGCTCCCGCTCAATCCGGCCGGGATGGCGGCGGTGCCACCCGCCCTGGCGTTCAATACCGCCGTGAGCTTCGTCAGCAACACCAACTGGCAGGCCTACGGTGGCGAAGCGACCCTGAGCTACCTCACCCAGATGCTGGCGCTCACGGTGCAGAATTTCGTCTCCGCCGCCACCGGGATGGCGGTGCTGGTGGCCCTGGCCCGCGGCATCTCCCGTCACGAGACGACGCAGCTGGGCTCCTTCTGGACCGACCTGGTCCGCGGCACGCTCTACATCCTGCTGCCCCTCTCCACGGTCCTTGCGCTCCTGCTGGTGTCCCAGGGGGTGGTCCAGAACCTTGCGCCCTACCAGACCGCCACCCTGCTCGAGGCTACCGGCCCGGACAGTGCCAGGGTCACCACCCAGGTCCTGCCCATGGGGCCCGCGGCGTCACAGATCGCGATCAAGCAGCTGGGGACCAACGGCGGCGGGTTCTTCAACGTGAATTCGGCCCATCCCTTCGAGAATCCCACGCCGTTCTCCAACTTCCTGCAGGTGCTCTCAATCCTGCTGATTCCAGCCGCGCTGTGTTACACCTTTGGCCGACTGATCAAGGACACGCGGCAGGGCTGGACTCTCCTCGCTGCGATGACTGTCGTGTTCGTGGCGCTGCTCATCCCCACCGTGCTGGCTGAGCAGGCCGCGTCACCGCTCATTGCGGCGGCCGGGGTGGAACAGGCCGCGGGCCCGCTGCAGGCGGGCGGCAACATGGAAGGGAAGGAGGTGCGCTTCGGGGTGACCAATTCGGCGCTCTGGGCCATCGCGACGACCGCCGCCTCCAACGGCTCGGTCAACGCCATGCATGACAGCTTCTCCCCGCTCGGCGGCCTGATCCCGATGTGGCTGATGCAGCTGGGGGAGATCATCTACGGCGGTGTTGGCTCCGGGCTCTATGGCATGCTGCTCTTTGCGATCGTGACGGTGTTCATCGCGGGGCTGATGGTGGGGCGGACCCCCGAGTACCTGGGCAAGAAGATCGAGGCCTACGAGATGAAGATGGCAAGCCTCGCCATCCTGATCCCGAACCTGCTGGTGCTGCTCTGCACCGCGGTGGCGGTGTCCACGGCCACCGGCCGGGCCGGCGTGTTCAACCCGGGACCGCACGGCTTCAGCGAGATCCTGTACGCGTTCTCCTCGATGGCGAACAACAACGGCAGCGCCTTCGGCGGGCTCGGCGCCGGGACGACGTTCTACACCGTCCTGGGCGGCGCCGCGATGTGGCTGGGGCGATTCTGGGTGCTGATCCCCACCCTGGCCGTGGCGGGCTCGCTGGCCCGGAAGAAGCGGGTGCCAGTCGGTTCCGGCACGCTGCCCACCCACACACCGCTCTTCGTGGTCCTCCTCATCGGCACCATCGTGCTCGTCGGGGCGCTGACGCACCTCCCCGGTCTGGCGCTCGGGCCGATCGTCGAGCACCTGCAGCTCTTCGCGAGGTAAGCCACCATGTCGCATGCCACTCCGCGCCGGCTGTTCGATCCGGCCATCACCCGCTGGGCCATCCTCGCCAGCTTCCGGAAGCTGCATCCGCTGCACCTGCTCCGGAACCCGGTGATGTTCGTGGTCCTGGTCGGCAGCGCGCTCACCACCGTCCTCGGCGTCCTCGCGGCGCTGGGCCGCCTCGACGAGGACCCCGCCTTCATCCTCGCGATCTCGGGATGGCTCTGGCTGACCGTGCTGTTCGCGAACTTTGCGGAGGCGATGGCCGAGGGTCGGGGGAAGGCCCAGGCGGACACGCTGCGGAAGGCACGGGCGGATGTCCCCGCCAAGAAGCTGCGGGATCCGTCCAACAAGCTGGACTTCAGCAATGTCCAGGCGAGCTCGCTCCGGAAGGGGGACGTCGTCCTGGTGCACGCCGGCAACCTGATCCCTGGCGACGGCACGGTGATCGAGGGGGTCGCCTCGGTGGATGAGAGCGCGATCACCGGAGAAAGCGCCCCGGTCATCCGGGAGAGCGGCGGCGACCGGAGCGCCGTCACCGGTGGCACCCGGGTGCTCTCCGACTGGATCGTGGTGCGAGTCTCCGCCAACCCCGGGGAGTCGTTTCTCGACCGGATGATCGGGATGATCGAGGCGGCGAAGCGGCAGAAGACCCCGAACGAGATCGCGCTGGAAATCCTGCTCGCCGCGCTCACCATCGTGTTCCTGGTGACCACCGTGACCCTGCACCCCTTCTCCCAGTACGCGGTGACGGCGAGCGGCCAGGGGGAGCGGGTGACCGTAACGGTGCTGATCGCGCTGCTGGTGTGCCTCATCCCCACCACGATCGGCGGGTTGCTCTCGGCCATCGGTATCGCGGGGATGGACCGGATGATCCAGAAGAACGTCGTCGCCACCTCCGGCCGGGCGGTGGAGGCCGCCGGCGACGTGGACGTCCTGCTGCTGGACAAGACCGGGACCATCACCCTGGGCAACCGGCAGGCGGTGGCGTTTCTCCCGGCGCCGGGCATCGCCGAGGCGGAACTCGGAGACGCGGCGCAACTCGCCTCGCTGGCCGACGAGACCCCCGAGGGCCGGAGTATCGTGGTGCTCGCCAAGGAGCGCTTCGGCCTGCGCGAGCGGGACATCCACCAGCTCGGCGCGACCTTCGTCCCCTTCAGCGCACAGACCCGCATGAGCGGGGTGAATCTCGACGGCCGCCAACTCCGCAAGGGCGCCGCCGATGCGATCGAGGCCTGGGTGCGCAGCCATCAGGGTGAGTTCCCGCGCGCGGTCGCCGCGTCGGTGGAGCAGATCGCCCGCCTCGGGGGGACGCCGCTGGTGGTGGCGGACCGTGGCCGGGTGCTGGGCGCCGTCCAGCTCAAGGACATCGTGAAGGGTGGCATCAAGGAGCGCTTCGCGGAATTGCGGGCCATGGGCATCCGCACCGTGATGATCACGGGAGACAACCCGCTCACGGCCGCCGCGATCGCCGCCGAAGCCGGGGTGGACGACTTCCTGGCCGAGGCCACCCCGGAGGCCAAGCTGGCGCTGATCCGCGAGCACCAGGCGGGGGGGCGCCTGGTCGCGATGACCGGCGACGGGACCAACGACGCGCCGGCGCTGGCCCAGGCCGACGTGGCGGTGGCCATGAACTCCGGTACCCAGGCGGCGAAGGAAGCCGGCAACATGGTGGACCTGGACTCCAATCCCACCAAGCTCATCGAGATCGTCGAGACCGGGAAGCAGATGCTGATTACCCGCGGCGCGCTCACCACGTTCAGCATCGCGAACGACGTGGCCAAGTACTTCGCCATCATCCCGGCGGCGTTCGCGACGACGTATCCCGCCCTCGGGGCCCTCAACGTGATGGGCCTCGCCACGCCGGCGAGCGCCATCCTCTCGGCGGTCATCTTCAATGCCCTGATCATCATCTTCCTGGTGCCGCTCGCCCTGCGGGGCATCCGGTACCGCCCGCTGGGTGCCGCCGCCCTGCTGCGCAACAACCTCCTGTTCTACGGGCTGGGCGGCCTGGTGGTGCCCTTCATCGGCATCAAGGCCGTGGACCTGCTGCTCGTGGCCCTTCACCTCGTCTGAGACGCCGACATGCGTTCCCTGATTCGACCTTCACTCGTCGCACTTCTCGTGCTGAGCCTCATCACGGGGGTGGTCTATCCCGCCGCCATCACCGGTATCGCGGCGGTGGTGTTCCCGCGGCAGGCGGGCGGGAGCCGGCTCATGGCCGGCGACACCCTGCGTGGCTCCGCGCTGATCGGCCAGGGGTTCACGGCGCCCGCGTACTTCTGGTCCCGGCCCAGCGCCACCGGCCCGGTGGCATACAACGGCGCGGCTTCGAGCGGCTCCAACCTGGGCCCGTCAAACCCCCTGCTGCATGCGGGGATCGCGGCCCGGGTGGCCGCGCTCCGCGCCGCGGACGCAGGCCGGACCGATCCGGTGCCGGTGGACCTGGTGACTGCCTCGGGCAGCGGGCTCGATCCGCACATCACCCCGGCGGCGGCGGAGTACCAGGTGCCCCGGGTGGCCACCGCGCGGGGCATCCCGGAGGACAGCGTGCGCGCCCTGGTGGCCGGCTGCACGGAGGGGCGGCAGTTCGGCGTTCTCGGGGAGCCGCGGGTGAACGTGCTCCGGCTCAACCTTGCGTTGGATGGCCTTCCACCGGCACCATAGGGCGTGACCGGCACCCGTCCCGATCCCGAAGCGCTGCTCGCGAGGCTCCAGGCCGAAGAGGCTCGGGCCTCGCGCGGGCGTCTCAAGATCTTCTTCGGCGCCAACCCCGGCGTCGGGAAGACCTTCGCCATGCTGGAGGAGGCCCGCGCCCGTCGCCGCGAGGGGGTGGACGTGGTGGTGGGCGTGGTGGAGACGCATGGCCGGGCCGATACGGCCGCGCTGGTCGAGGGGCTCGAAGTGCTGTCCCGCCGCCCGATCAACTACCGCGGCATCGCGCTCTCCGAGTTCGACCTCGACGCCGCACTCACCCGGCGGCCCAGCATCATCCTGGTGGATGAACTGGCCCACACCAATGCGCCGGGGTCGCGTCACGAGCGCCGCTACCAGGACGTGGACGACCTGCTCGCCGCGGGCATCTCGGTCTACGCCACCCTCAACGTCCAGCACCTCGAGAGCCTGAACGACGTCGTCGCCCAGATTACCGGCGTGCTGGTCCGGGAAACCGTACCCGACGAGGTCTTCGACCAGGCGGACGAGGTGGAGCTGGCCGACCTCACCCCCGACGACCTGCTCAAGCGCCTCGCCGAAGGCAAGGTGTACTTCGCCGAGCAGGCCGAGCGCGCCCGGGAGCAGTTCTTCAAGAAGGGCAATCTCATCGCGCTGCGGGAGCTGGCGCTGCGCCGGATGGCGGAACGGGTGGACGCCCAGATGCGCGGCTGGCGGGCGGAGCACGGCATCCGGGACATCTGGCCGGCGGGGGAACGGCTGCTGGTCTGCGTCGGCTCCAACCCTGCCGGCCGGCGGCTGGTGCGGGCGGGCCGCCGCATGGCCAGCAGCCTCCGCTGCGAGTGGATCGTGCTCCACGTGGAGACGCCGGGTGTCGCCCGCACGGACGCGGAGCGGGCGGAGCTGGTGGAGACCATGCAGCTGGCGGAAGAGTCCGGGGCCCGGACCGTGACGGTCGCCGGCACCGGCGTGGCGGAAGAGGTGCTGGCGTACGCCGCCGTCAACAACGCCACCCGGATACTGGTCGGCAAGCCGACCCACCCCACCTGGAGGGACAAGCTCCTCGGCAGCACCCTGGACCGGCTGGTGCGCGGCAGCGGCGACGTGGATGTCTACGTCATGAGCGGCGATGCGGGGGAGGAGCGGGCCGCGCCGCGCCGGCCGGGGCCGTCCCGCCCGGCGCCGGCGCGCGAGTATGGGTTCGCCGCGCTGGTCGTCGGGCTCTGCACCCTGGCCGGCTGGCTGGTGTTCCGGCGGCTCAGCGTCACCGACGTGGCCATGATCTACCTGCTCGGCGCCATGGTCGTGGCGTCCCGCTGCGGACGTGGACCCTCGTTGCTCGCGGCGCTGCTCAGCATCGCCGCCTTCGACTTCATCTTCGTGCCGCCGTACCTGACCTTCGCGGTCTCGGACCTCAATTACATCCTGACCTTTCTGGTCATGCTGGTCGTGGCGCTGGTCATCAGCGGCTACACCCTGCGCAACCGGGAACAGGCGCAGCTGGCGCGCGAGCGAGAGCAGCGGACGGCCGCCCTCTACGGCCTCAGCCGCGACCTGGGCGCGGCCCGGGCGCGGGACCAGATCGTGGCGATCGCGCGGCGCCAGCTGCGGGACAGCTTCGGTTGCGAATGCCAGCTGGTGGTCCCCGGCCCCGATGGGCGGCTCGCGCCGCTCGCCCCGGTGGCCGCGCTGCCGGTCCTCGACGCCAAGGAGCTGAGCGTCGCGGACTGGGTCTTTCGTCGCGGCGAACTGGCGGGGATCGGCACCGCCACGCTCCCGGCGGCGGTGGGGCTGCACCTGCCGCTCGCCGGTGCGGCGGGCGTACTCGGTGTCCTGGTGCTCGCCGCGCCGGACATGAGCTCCTTCCAGGATCCCTCCCGGCGCCACCTGCTGGAGACCTTCGCCGGCCAGGTGGCCGTGGCGCTCGAACGGGTGGCGCTGGAGGAAGGAGCCCAGCGGGCACGGCTGGAAACCGAGGCGGAGCGGCTGCGCACGTCACTCCTGAGCTCGCTCTCGCACGACCTCCGCACCCCGCTCGGGGTGATCACCGGTGCCGCGAGCAGCCTGCGGGCGGCGGGCGACGGGATGACGGCCGAGGCCCGCGCCGACCTGCTCGAGTCCATCCTGGATGAGTCCGCGCGCATGAACCGGCTGATCCGGAACCTGCTCGACATGATCCGGCTGGAGACCGGCAGCCTCCAGGTCCAGAAGGAATGGCAGCCGCTGGAGGATGCCGTGGGCGTGGCCCTCATCCGCATGGGAGACCGCCTCGCCCGCCACCCCGTGTCGGTCAACCTGCCGCCCGAGCTGCCGCTGATCCCCCTCGATGCCGTCCTGCTGGAGCAGGTGTTCATCAACCTGCTGGAAAACGCCGCCAAGTACACGCCGGAGGGGACCCCGATCGAGGTCTCCGCCGAGGCGGCGCCCGAGGCGGTGACCGTGACCGTCGCCGACCGCGGTCCGGGCCTCCCCGCCGGGGAGGAGGAGCGGATCTTCGAGAAATTCCAGCGCGGGGCGGGCGCGGAGCCGGGCCGCGGTATCGGGCTCGGGCTGACGATCTCCCGCGGCATCATCCTGGCGCACGGCGGCCGTCTCTGGGCGGAAAACCGTGAGGGTGGGGGCGCCGCGTTCCGCTTCCTGCTGCCGCTCTCGGGGCCGGCGCCGGCCCCGATCCCCGAGGAGACGGAGGCCGGCCCGTGAGCGCCGCCGTGCCCACTGTCCTGCTGATCGAGGACGAGCCGCAGATGCGGCGCTTCCTCCGCGCCGCCCTTGGCGCCGCGAACTACGAGCTGGTCGAGGTGGCCACCGCGCGCGAGGGTCTGGCCCAGGCCGCGGGGCGGAATCCCGAGGTGATCATGCTCGACCTGGGGCTCCCCGACGGTGATGGCATCGACGTGACCCGGCGGATCCGGGAGTGGAGTCGCACCCCGATCATCATCATCTCGGCCCGCGGGCAGGAGCGCGACAAGGTCGCCGCCCTGGATGCCGGCGCGGACGACTACCTCACCAAGCCGTTCGGCGTGGACGAGCTGCTGGCGCGGATGCGGGTGGCGCTGCGCCACGCCGCCCGGGTCGGGGCGGCCGATGAGCCGGTCTTCGAGACCGGCGGGCTGCGAGTGGATCTGGCCCGGCGGCAGGTGTCGCGGGACGGGGTGGCGGTCCACCTCACCCCCAACGAGTACAAGCTGCTGGTCACGCTGGTCCGGCATGCGGGGAAGGTGCTGACCCATCGCCATCTGCTGCGGGAGGTCTGGGGCGCCAACGCCATCACCCAGACCCATTACCTCCGGGTGTACATCACCCAGCTGCGCCACAAGCTGGAGGCCGATCCCACCCAGCCGCGGCTCCTGCTCACCGAGCCCGGGGTAGGCTACCGGCTCCGCTCCGAGTAGGCCCAGCCCATCCCCGGGGCCGGATGCCGGTACGGGCGACCCTCCTGGTCGCCCGTCCGTCATCCCGCCGCGCCCCGCCGCCCCTACGGCGCGATCACCTGCACCGCGACGCCGGCGCGGCCCATCGGGGCCGCCACCTGCACCCCACGAACCCGGCTCCGCACCGCCGTCAGCATTTCCCGCGCGATCAGGATCCCCTCCTGCAGCGCCTCCTCCTTGCCGCGGGCCGACGCGTCGCGCATCCGCTCCAGGATGACGGGTGGCACCGTCACGCCCGGGACCTCATTGGCCAGGAACTCCGCGTTCCGGAGCGACACCAGCGGCCAGATGCCCGCGATGATCGGCACCCGGAACGACTCCACCCGCGCCAGGAAGCGGTCCAGCTGCTCGATGTCGAACACCGGCTGCGTCATCGCGTACTCGGCGCCGGCGTCTACCTTCCACGCGAAGCGGCGCAACTCGCGCTCGAGATCCGGCGCCGCCGGGTTGACCCCGACGCCCACGACGAACTTCGTGGTCCCGCCCAGGGCGTTGCCGCCGGGATCGAGTCCGTGATTGAGCCGGCTCACCAGGTTGGTGAGGCCGATGCTGTCGATGTCGAACACCGCGGTGGCGTCCGGATAGGGGCCCATCTTGGGCGGGTCGCCGGTGACGATCAGCAGGTTGCGAATGCCGCTCGCCGCGGCGCCGAGCAGGTCGGAGAGCATGCCGAGCAGGTTCCGGTCCCGGCAGGCGTAGTGCACCACCGGCTCCATCCCCAGTTCACGCTGGATGAGCAGCCCGGACAGGAGCGCGCCCATCCGGCTCTGGGCCCGCGGTCCGTCGGGGACGTTGACCGCATCCACCCCCGCCGCCTTGAGCTCGCGCACCTGGTCGAACATCGGCCCCGGGTCCACGCCCTTGGGCGGCACGATCTCCACCGTGGTGATGAACTCGCCACGCGCGAGCTTGGCGCCGAACCGGGAACGCTCCGCCAGCGGCACCGGCTCCAGCGGCTCCACCTTGGCGGGCTGGGCGGAGAACTGGGTGACGTGGCGCGGGGTCACGCTCTTCACGTACCCGACCATCGCCTTGATGTGTTCCGGGGTGGTGCCGCAGCAGCCGCCCACGAACCGCGCGCCCGCCTCGACCATGCGCCGGGCGTAGCTCGCCATGTACTCGGGGCTCGCCATGTAGATCTTGCGGTCCCCGACGTCGCGGGGGAGACCGGCGTTGGGCTGGGCGGAGAGCGGCACCGTCACCACCCGGGCCAGCTGTTCGATCGCCTCCAGCACCCCGTGCGGTCCCACCGAGCAGTTGACGCCGATCACGTCGGCGCCCATCGCCTGCAGCCAGGGACCGAAGGTGGCCGGCTCGGTGCCGAAGTAGGTCTTGCCGTCGGTGGCGACCGTCATCTGCGCGACCACCGGCAGGTCGGTGCGGGACCGGATCGCCTCGTAGGCGGCGCGGACCTCCTCCACGTCGCTGAAGGTCTCGATGATGAAGCCGTCCACACCGCCGGCGAGCAATCCGTCCACCTGGCGGACGAAGGCCGCGCGGGCCTCCTCCACCGCCATCTCGCCGAACGGCTCGATGCGGATTCCCAGCGGCCCGATGGCGCCGAGCACCGAGGCGCGGTCGCCACCGGCATCGCGCGCCAGGCTCGCGGCCACCCGGTTGATCGTCTCGGTTTCCCCCGCCAGGCCGTACTGCGCCAGCTTCACGGGATTGGCGCCGAAGGTGTTGGTCTCCAGCAGCTCCGCGCCGGCCCGCACATACTCGCGGTGGATGTCGCGGATCAGGTCCGGCTGCTTGAGCACCAGTTCATCGTAGCAGATGTTGAGGAAGATGCCGCGGGCGTAGAGCATGGTGCCCATCGCCCCGTCGAAGACGTGGGTCCGGCCGTCGGCAATCAGCTCGCGCAGGGTGCTCACCGTTCGTATCCCAGGTTCGGGGCCAGCCACCGTTCCGTCTCCGCCAGGTCCATTACCTTGCGGCGGGCATAGTCCGCCACCTGGTCCCGCCCGAACTTCCCCACCCCGAAGTACTGCGACTCCGGGCGCCAGAAGTAGTACCCGCTCACCGCCGCGGCCGGGTACATGGCGCAGCTCTCCGTGAGCTGGATCCCGGTGCGTGCTTCGGCCTCCAGCAGCCGGAAGATGGTCCGCTTCTCGGTATGGTCGGGGCAGGCGGGGTAGCCGGGGGCGGGGCGGATCCCCTGGTACCGTTCGTGGATCAGGGCGTCGTTGTCCAGCGCCTCATCCGGGGCGTAGCCCCAGAACTCCCGTCGCACCCGTTCGTGCAGCCGCTCGGCGAACGCCTCGGCCAGGCGGTCCGCCAGCGCCTTGGCAAGAATGGCGGAGTAGTCATCATGCGCCGCCATGGCCTCCGCCACCAGCCGCTCCAGGCCATGCCCGGTGGTCACCGCGAACATCCCGATGTAGTCCGCGGTGCCGGGCTCGGCCACGAAATCGGCCAGCGCCAGGTTGGGCCGGCCGGCGGCCCGACGGGTCTGCTGCCGCAGGGTGTGCACGGTGGCGATCGGCGCCCCCCCTGGACCGGCGGCGCCGAAGACCAGGATGTCGTCGCCCTGGCGCGCGGCGGGGAAGATGCCGTACACCCCACGCGCCTCGAGCAGGTTCTCGCGGACGATCCGCTCCAGCATCCGCTCGGCGTCGTGGAACAGGGAGCGCGCCGTCTTGCCCACCGCCGGGTCGTCGAGAATCGCGGGATAGTGTCCCGCCAGCTCCCAGGTCTGGAAGAAGGGGGTCCAGTCGATCCGTGCCACCAGCTCCGCCAGCGGGTAGCGGAGCAGCGCCTGCACCCCCGTGACCCGGGGCGCCGGTGCCGGCGCCGGCGCCACCAGGTGCAGCCCGTTGGCGCGGGCCTCCTCCAGGGTGATGCGGCGCTCGCCGGTATCCTGGTCCTTCCGGTCCTCCCGCAAACGGGCGTACTCCTCCCGGACCTGCTCCTCGAAGGCGGGGCGGAGGGTGTCGCTCAGCAGACTGCTGGTGACGCCCACCGCGCGGGAGGCGTCGAGCACGTGCACCACCGGCCCGTGATAGCGCGGGGCGATCTTGATCGCGGTGTGGATCCGCGAGGTCGTGGCCCCCCCGATCAGGAGGGGGAGCTGGAATCCCTCGCGCTCCATTTCCGCCGCCACCAGCGCCATTTCCTCCAGCGATGGGGTGATCAATCCCGAGAGGCCAATCACGTCCGCGCCCAGCTCGCGCGCCGCCTGCAGGATCCGGCTGCAGGGAACCATGACTCCCAGGTCCACCACGTCGTAGTTGTTGCACTGCAGCACCACGCCCACGATGTTCTTGCCGATGTCGTGCACGTCCCCCTTGACGGTGGCGAGCACCACCTTGCCCTTGCTCCGGGTGTCGGCGTTGGCGGCCTTCTCCGCCTCGATGTACGGGATCAGGTGCGCCACCGCCTTCTTCATGACCCGGGCGCTCTTGACCACCTGCGGCAGGAACATCCGGCCGCTGCCGAAGCGGTCCCCCACCACGTTCATCCCCCGCATGAGCGGCCCTTCGATCACCTCGATCGGCCGGGCGACGCGGCGCCGCGCCTCCTCGGTGTCCTCGACGATGTGGGCGTCGATGCCCTCGACCAGGGCATGCGCCAGCCGCTCCTCGACCGGCAGGCTGCGCCACTCCTTCTCCACCACTTCCGCCCGCTGCTCGTCGGCCCCCTTGTAGCGCTCGGCGATCTCCAGCAGCCGTTCGGTGCCGTCGGCGCGCCGGTTGAGGACCACGTCCTCCACCCGGGCGAGCAGCTCCGGCTCGATGTCATCGTAGATCGCGAGCTGGCCCGGGTTGACGATCCCCATGTCCATCCCGGCGCGGATGGCGTGGTAGAGAAAGACCGAGTGAATGGCCTCCCGCACGCGGTCGTTGCCGCGGAAGGAGAACGAGATGTTGGAGACGCCCCCGCTCACCAGCACATGGGGCAGTGCCGCCTTGATGCGCCGGGTGGCCTCGATGTACGCCACCGCGTAGCCATTGTGCTCCTCGATCCCCGTGGCGATCGCGAAGATGTTGGGGTCGACGATGATGTCCTCCGGCGGGAAGCCCACCCGCTCCATGAGCAGCCGCACCGCCCGCTCCACGATCGCGACCTTGCGCTCGACCGTGTCCGCCTGGCCCTGCTCGTCGAACGCCATCACCACCACCGCCGCGCCGTAGCGGCGGACCATCTCGGCCTGGGCCAGGAAGGCGGCTTCCCCCTCCTTGAGGCTGATGGAGTTGACGATCCCCTTGCCTTGGAGGTTCTCGAGCCCGGCCTTGAGCACCGACCACTTGGAGCTGTCCACCATGATCGGCACCCGGGCGATGTCCGGCTCGGTCCCGACCAGACGGAGGAAGCGGGTCATCGCCGCCTCCGCGTCCAGCATCCCCTCGTCCATGTTGATGTCGATGATCTGGGCCCCGCTCTCCACCTGCTGCCGCGCCACTTCCAGGGCCGCCTCGTAGTTGCCGTCGAGGATCAGCTTCGCGAAGCGCCGGGAACCGGTGACGTTGGTCCGCTCCCCCACGTTGACGAAGTTGGTGTCCGGCCCGATGGTGAGCGGCTCCAGACCCGAGAGCCGGCAGCGGGGCGGCAGGTGGGCGGGCTCCCGCGGGGCCCGGCCCCGGACCGCCGCCCCGATGGCGCGGATGTGGGCGGGGGTGGTGCCGCAGCAGCCGCCGACGATGTTCACCAGCCCGCTGGCGGCGAATTCCCCGATCACCTCCGCCATGTGTTCCGGCGTCTCGTCGTAGCCGCCAAGGGGGTTCGGGAGGCCCGCATTCGGATGGGCGCTCACCAGGACCGGCGCCACCCGGGCCAGGTCCTGCACGTAGGGCCGGAGCTGCTGTGCCCCCAGGGCGCAGTTGAGCCCGATCGACAGCGGCCGCGCGTGTGACACGGAGTTCCAGAACGCCTCGACCGTCTGGCCCGAGAGCGTCCGCCCGCTCTGGTCCGTGATGGTGCCCGAGATCATCACCGGCACCCGCTCGCCGAGGGCCGCGAAGCACTCCTCGATCGCGACGAGGGCTGCCTTGGCGTTGAGGGTGTCGAAGATGGTCTCCACCATCAGGAGGTCGGCGCCGCCCGCGAGCAGCGCCCGCGCCGCGGACTCGTAGGCCCGTACCAGCTCCGGGAAGGTGATGTTGCGTGCCCCCGGATCGTTGACGTCCGGCGAGAGTGACGCCGTCTTGGACGTCGGCCCGAGGATGCCCGCCACGTAGCGCGGCCGCGCCGGATCCCGCGCCTCGAACTCGTCCGCCACCGCCCGCGCCAGCGCCGCCGCGGCCCGGTTCAGTTCCGGCACCAGTTCCTCCATGCCATAGTCGGCCATGGAGATGGTGGTCGAGTTGAAGGTGTTGGTCTCGAGGATGTCCGCCCCGGCCTCGAGGTACGCCGCGTGGATCCCGCGGATGACCGCGGGGCGGGTGAGGACGAGCAGGTCGTTGTTCCCCCGGAGGTCCCGGGGCCAGTCACGGAAGCGCTCGCCGCGGTAATCCGCCTCCGCGAGCCCCTCCCGCTGGATCATGGTGCCCATGGCGCCGTCCAGCACCAGGATCCGCTCCGCCAGCAGGCTGGGGAGACGGGCGAGGCGTTCGGCGCGTGTGGTACCGCTGGATCTGGTCACGAAAAATCCCCGTGTGGCCGTGACGGCTCCCCGGGGGGCGGCCGTTTTAGCATTTGTTTAACGTGGCTGCAATAGGCGCAAATCACCACGGAGCAATTGAACCGCTGCCGGAACAATGTAGCGGGGCGCTCAGGTCCCGCCAACTGGGAGTCGGGCCGCCGCGGTCTCGGCCGAGATTCCGGTCACCTCCACCACCTTCCGGCGGCTCGTCGCGCCCCCGACCAGCGTGAGCGCCGACCTGGGCACCCCCAGGCGATCCGCCAGGAACCGGATCAGCGCTTCGTTGGCCGCGCCATCCACCGGCGGCGCGGCCAGCCGGACCTTGAGCGCGTCCCCATGCAGGCCCGCGATCTCGGTGCGGGCGGCGCGCGGCTGGACGTGCAGCGTCAGCCGGACGCCGGTGGCCGTCGGTGTGAGGGGGGGCATGCGGCGGGCCCGGCTACAGCCAGCTGAGCAGCAGGCCGCGCGCCAGGTAGAGCATGAAGTAGGCGACGATCGGTGACAGGTCCAGCATGCCGAAGGGGGGGAGCACCTTGCGGAGCGGCTCGATGAGCCAGTCGCTGAGGGCGTGCACCACCCGCATCGGCTTGGCGTAGGGGGACACCCCGAACCACGACGCCACCACCCGGACGAAGATGCAGAGCATCAGCACCGAGAAGACGGCGTTCACGCCGAAGGCCAGCAGGCCGCGCGGGCCCGCCTCCGCGCTGAACAGCAGGGAGAGCACCGTGCCGATGAGCCACTGCACCAGCGCGATCAGCGCCAGCCCGCCGATCAGCGCCACCCAGAAGAGGGCATACGGGGCGTTGACGGGATTGCCGCCGCTGCGGTAGAGCCGCCGCTCGAACGGGCGGAGCAGGGGCTGGCCCAGGCGGCGGGAGAAGCGCGGCAGGGCCCCGAACGGCGACAGGTGCCCATGCTTCACCGCCCAATGCGTCCCGGCCACGACCGACGCAACGGCGAAGCAGGCCACCACCAGCACCCGCGTGACCAGCACGATTCCGGCGACGACCTCCATGCCCTAGTCCGGCTTGGGCGGTGGCGGGAGCGGCGGCACGGTGAACGTGCGATCGCCGCCGTCCACCAGCGTGCAGGACACCTCGAAGGCTCCCTCGTGCAGCGCGGCGTCCTCCAGCACCATGCTGGTGCCCCGGCAGCTCTGCAGCGTCCGGCCCCCGGTGTGCCGAAAGACCACGGTGAGCAGCGGGTCGCCGCCCTGACGGCCCAGGCGGCGGATGAACTGGGGGGCCAGACTGTCGATGCCGGCCTGGCGCAGGGAAGTGGGGAGGCGCCCCTGGTGCGCGCTCCGGTAGGCCATGACCCGATCCATGATGTCCGCCAGGTCGCGGCCCAGCAGCTCTGCCTCGGCCTGGACCGGGTCCACGGGACCGGCGGCCGGGCGCGCCGCGGACCCGCCGCGTTCCCGGCACCCCGCCAGGCCGGCCAGCAGCAGGACGCCCGCGACGGGCGCCAGCCTACTCCATCGCGAATTCACGATGGAACACGAGGTCGAAGCTGAAGGTCTTGGCGCGGCTCTTGGTCTCGATGTGCTCCGCGATCCGCTGCAGCCGGGCGGGGATGCCCATGATCTTCTCCTGCGCCCGCCGCCCCAGGTCGTTGAGCCCGGTCAGGGTCTCGATCTGCCAGTACCGGATCTGCTCCTGGACGATGCGCAGGTAGTCGCGCGGTCCGTAAATCCCCGACCGCCGGATCACGTCGGCCAGTTCACGGAATCCGGGCATCGTGTGGCCCGGCATCTCGATGCTGGGCATGATCTGCGCGGCGGAGTGGAGCGCCTGGTCGGGATCCCGGGCCAGGATCTCCTCGAACACGGTGCGATAGAAGCTGAAATGCCGCGCTTCCTCCGTCGCCACGTTGGTGAGCACCTCGCCCAGCAGCGGCTCGTACTCGCCGATCAGCCGGCCCGTCTCGCTGTGGGACTGCTGGGTGGCCCGCTCCTGCAGCGTGGTATAGACGAACACCCGGTACGGATCCTTGTCCCAGTCAGGATCGAAGCCGCTCTGCAGGTAGCTGAACTGCATCTCCTCGAGCCGGCGCTGGTTCACCAGCCGGGTATCCCGGATGTAGTCGTGCAGGATGACGCCGTGCCGGTCCTCCTCGGCGGTCCAGAGATTGTTCCACTCCCGCCAGTGGCTGTCGTCACCGAGGTGCACCGCCAGCAGCCGGTGGAAGTGGGGCAGCCCCTCCTCGGTGAGCATGTTGAGCGACAGCGCCGCCCGGGCCGGATCGGGGATGCCCTCGGCGCGGCGGCGCAGCTCTGCCACATGGCGGTCCGGGTCCTGGTCCGGCTTGGGGCCCAGCAGGTCATGCGGAAACCAGAGGGGGCGCTTCTCGATGTGTGCCGCCATCAGCTCTCGCACCCGCGACTCGAGGTCCCGGAGCACCTCGATCTTGGAGAGCAACGCGCGGCCGCGATCGGTCAGGGACATCGGCGCGGACCACCCAGGCTGAAGGAAGAAGGCGGCGAGCGGGTTGCGCGCGCCGCCAGAGGAATGCATTGGGCTGAGCGGAAGAATAGGCGTCGTGCGGAGGGGGCGCTAGACCGGCGGAGCCAGACGCTTCTCCATCAGGTACCAGGTGCGGCCACCCTGATAGCCGGGTCGGCGCAGCACCCGGTGCCAGCCATGGGCCAGGAACTCCGGTTCGCCGTGAACGTCATCGGTCCAGAACTCGATCAGGTGCGCCCCGAGCTGCGAGGCATGCTGCTCGAACGCCTCCAGCAGCCGGTGCGCGTGCCCCTGGTGCCGTTCCTCGGCCCGGACCGCGATATCGGTGAGATGTGCCACGCCGCCGCGGAGACTGTAGCGGAGCCCCCCGATCCAGTCGCCAATGGCGTTGCTGAGGATCAGGTAGTGCTCGTCGAGGTGAATCGGCTCGCCGGACGCGGCCTCTTCCCGTTCGGTGAGGTCCGCAAACCAGTCGGCGAATTCCTCGCCGTTTTCCATTTCCCGAATGATGAGTTCGCTCATTCTACCCTCTCTTATCGGAAGCTGAGCCGAAAGGTTCCAGCCACCGTTTCGGGAAGGGAGCAACCTTGGTGCCAGCTGGGAGCACTGGCATCGGGAATGTAACCTGTTGACGGAATTGAAGTTGGAAATCTGCCCGGGAACGCGCCGCCGT
The DNA here is from genome assembly GCA_964585655.1 of uncultured Gemmatimonadaceae bacterium. Taxonomy (GTDB): domain Bacteria; phylum Gemmatimonadota; class Gemmatimonadetes; order Gemmatimonadales; family GWC2-71-9; genus JADJOM01. The sequence goes on from CAZPER010000010.1 coordinate 43,744, forward strand.
CCTGGTGTCACCTTTTGGCGGCCTGGGTGCCGCCCCGGCGCGTTTCGGGACGTTTCGGCGGGCTACAGCCTGACGGCGATTCCCGCGAGGAGGGCCAGGGCCCCGAGCCCGAAGAGGAGCGCGACCAGCCCCCGGAGGAACCGGAACCACTCCTCGTACCGGACCCCGGTGGCGGCCAGCATGGCCATGAGGGCACCGTTGGTCGGGGTGAGGAGTTCGCAGAGTCCGGCGCCGTACTGGTAAGCCAGCACCGTGACCTGGCGCGACAACCCGAGCAGGTCGGAGAGCGGCACCAGCACCGGCATGGTCAATACCGCCTGGCCGCTGGTGCTGGGGACCGGGATGTGGAGCACCGCCTGGAGCGCCATCATGCCGAGGGCGGAGAGCGCAACCGGCAGCCCGGCGATCGGGGCAAAGAGGCCCTGGACAATCGTGTCGATGATCATTCCGTCATTGAGCACGACGTAGATCGCCCGGGCGAATCCGATCAGCAGCGCGGCGAAGGCGAGACTGCGAAATCCTTCGACAAAGGCCTCCGCGGTGCCGGAGACGCCGAGCCGACCGATCATCCCCACCGTGGCGCCCATCAGGAAGAAGAGGGCGCTGAACTCGGGGAAGTCCCAGCCCCACCGCCGCGCGCCCACGATGAACAGCACGAACGTGGCCAGTACCAGCATCAGGATCAACGCGTCCGTAAGGGCGGGCCTTGTGCCCGCCCGTGTGTGTCCGGGGCCCGCCAGATCGGCGGGGGTGGGGCGGTCCGAGCCGGGAACGCGGGTCCGCGCCGCATGGCGCATCGTCCCGACGATCCACAAGCCCATGGCGAGGGCCAGGAAGACCAGCCGGAAGCCGAGCCCCGACTGGGGCGGCAGATCCGCCACTTTCTGCGCGATCACGACCTGAAAGGGGTTGACGGGGCTGAATGCGGCGCCGACCGCGGCCGCGCCGATGCTCATCGCGCAGGCGACGACCGGGGAGTACCCGAGGCGGGCCGTGAGCAGCAGCAGCACCGGGACAAAGGCGATCAGCTCCTCCGACATCTGGATGAGCACCCCGCCCAGCCCGAACGCAAGGCAGGCGAGGGGAATGACCATGGCGCCGGCCCCGCCCAGCCCGGCCACCACCCGCTCGACCAGCCGGGTGGAGGCGCCGGTGCGCTCCACCACCGCGAAGGCCCCGCCCACCAGGAAGACGTAGAAGATGACGCTGGCCGCGTCGGCCATGCCCCGGGGGATCGCAACCAGGGCGCGGAAGGCGCCGACGGGAGCTGGCTCCACGCGATGGTAGGTGCCGGCCACGACCACGCTGCGGCCGGTGACGGGATCTTCGCGGCGCTCGTACTGCCCCGCCGGCAGCAAGTGGCTCGCCGCCGCGGCCAGGCCGAGGCAGGCAAGCAGGAGGACCAGCGGGTGGGGGAAGCGCATGAATCGGGATGCGGGCGGGGAGAGCCCCCGCCCTCAGCGGCCTAGCGGGTCTTGCACTGCTTGGAGATCGGCGGGGTGCGGTCGCAGGCGATGGACTGGTCCATGCCGCTGGCGATCGTGCCGCACGCCGTGGTCTGGGCGGCCCGAAGCGCGGCTTCCTCCGTCTCGTTGGAGGCGGTGGCGCAGTTCCGCCGGCCGTGGAATTCGACGCAGACGCTGCACTCGTGCTTCTGCGCCGAGAGCGTGTTGAAGAGGAGCAGGGCGCCGAAGGCGACCACGAACAGGATCGTGATGATGGTGGAGCGCTTCATGATGAACCTGGCGAGAGGTGTGTCGGCCCGGGGGTGACGCCTTGAGGTTAGCGTCCCGCCCCGTCCGGGGCCAGAGTCACCGGGACCCGGTCGAATCCCGGAGGAGGTCCCATTGCACGTCGTCGCGCACCCCCCGCCACACCACGATCGGGCCATGGAGGATCTCGGTGCCGGCGGAGGACTGTCCCAGGCGGATGGCAAAGGGCAGGGCGACCGGCACCGGCCAGCGGGATAGCCACAAAGGTCTGCCGTCCAGGGCAAAGCCGCACCGGCCGTCCTCGAAGATCTGGATCCTCACCCGGCGCCATGTCCCGTTCCCCAGCGTGGAATCCACCGGTACGTGCCGTCCACTCGACCCGGCGCCGATCGACACCCGGCGGCGCCCCAGGGGTCCCTCGCCATCGGGGTAGGCAATCGCGCAGGTGCGCAACTGGATGTCGTCGATGTTCGGCATGGCGTTGGTCACAAAATCCCAGTCGCCGGCCAGGGCCGAATCCAGGCCGCCGATCAGGCCCACGTCGCCGACCTGCCACTGCCCACGGGTGATTCGCCAGGAGAGCATCGCCTCCATGCCCAGCCCGCCCTCAGCGGTCCAGTGTGCCCGGGTGAAGGCACCGCTGGGAAACGACCCATCTCCGCGGTTGTGGAACGCGGCCGTGTCCCCGCGGCCACGGGAAAGGCTTGGCCATGGCGTGCCGTACGCGATCCACTGCCGGGTGAGGCCTGCCGACCAGTCTTCCTGGAAGAGGATCGAGTCCCGGTGAGGCCGCACCCGGAGCCGGATCGAGTCGCGCAGCAGGCCCGCGACATCCACCCACACCCAGGCACCGCCGCTGTCCCGGGCCAGCGCCACGCCGGCCGTATCCACCGCGACCACGAGGGAGTCCGAGCTGGTCCAACCCCGGATCGACGGGACCGGGATCGGCCGGCCGCGCTGATCCGACCCGAGGACCCGCAGCAGGTACGATCCGCCAGATCGGAGGGTATCGGGGGCGCTGATCCGGATCCGCCTGAGAGCGGACGCTGCCTCCGCGGGCCGATCGGCCGGTGGCGGGTTCATCCACACGCACTGAAATGTGCTGGGCGAGCCGTCCAGGAGGACCTGCCTGCGGCGAGAGAGATCCTCTACGGGCGAAATGAACCATGCGACCTCCCCGCTCTCGGGGTCCTCAACCCGCCAGGCGACCCAGCGACCATCGGGGCTGAGGTCGACCAGCAGGATTTGCCGCTCCAGGAGCAGCGCCGCCCCGGTGGCGATGTCGTAGCGCAGCAGGACGTGGTCGCCCTGCGCGTCGGCGATCAGGAGCACATACCGGTCGTCCACCCAGCCGACGAATTCCGCGGCATCGTACCCCGCTGGCCGGTAGCATGTCGGCTCGCGACCGCCAACCCGGGGGACGGTACAAAAGGCCGCCTCCGCATCGTCGAAGGTCCGGTGGAACCCGACCAGGGTGCCGTCGGGCGAGAACCGCGCCCGCCGGTCAGCCGGACGGCCACTGGTGAGCCGGCTGACTGCCCCGGTCGCGAGGTCCATGATGGCGAGGTCGTAATTGTCCGCGTCCGCCGGGCTCCAGTGCGAGGTATAGAACACGATCTTCGCGCCATCCGGGGACACGGCCGCACCGCCGTCATCGCGGCGGAACTGTGTCAGGCGCCGTTCCGTCCCTGACGCCGTGCGCAGGTAGAGATCGGACGTCATCGAGTCATCATGCTGGCGATTGAGGATCCACGCCTGACCGTCCGGAGTGTTCACGTACTCCAGGTTGTCCGCGGCGGGACTGGGCAGGCGCACGGGTTCGGCGGATCGGAGGTCGATCGGGACACCCGCGCGCCAGCCGTCCTGGCTGAGGTCCACGCGAAAGGCGCGGCCGCGGGGCCGGCGCATTTCCGCCGTGAGCAGGAGCACCATGTCCGGGCCGGGCGCCGGCCGGAACAGCAGGAGCCCTGTGAGGGCGGCCCCCACCACGAGCAGCGCCGCTGCCGCCACCCGCCCGCTGCTGTACCGCACCCGGCTCCAGCGGGGGATGCCGCGCACCAGCGCCGTGACCTCGGCCGGCGGCGCGGCATCGCCCAGAAACTCGTGCGCCACCTCTCCCACCCGGCGCCCGTCCCCCTGTCCGCGCACCAGGCGGAGGTACCGGGCAAACAGCCCCGAGAGCTCGGCCTGCGCCCCCGCCGCCTCGAGATGCCGGCCGGCCCGCAGCAACCGCTCGCGACCGACCATTGCGCCATCCACCAGCGCGCGGCCCAGGCTGAGGTGGGCCGCCCGGCTCGTTGCGGCGTCAGTCAGGGCCAGCGCGTCGGCGGCGATCTCGTCATGGGCCGGTTGCCAGCGATCCCCGACCCGATGCACGAAGCCGCGCTGCTCCATCCGGCCCAGCACCTCCAGCACCGCTTGCGGGGGCCGGCCGGACGTCCGGACAATCGTGTCCGCGTCCAGCGGAATGCCCGCGTGGGCCAACAGGGTGAGCACCCATCGGTCGTTGGCGTCGAGTTCCTCCAGCCGGTGACGGAGTGCGCTGCCGCCCTCGAGCACCCGCGCCAGCTCCGCCGGGGCCTCGCAGTGCCAGGCGCCGCCGGTGATCCCGAGCCACCCCCGGTCCATCAACAGTTGCAGGGTCTCCAGCACCAGCAGCGGTGAGCCGCCGGTGCTCCGGGCCAGCGCCGTGGGGAGGCTCTGGGCCCAGGGCGCCGCGGGCGGCGCCGCGAGACTGGTGGTGAGCGCCCGGACCTGTTCGGGCGTGAGCGGGGCCAGGGAGAGCCGCTCGGTCTGCTCACCGCCCAGCTCCGCGCCGGGCACCGGCCGGGCCGCGGTGACCAGGAGGGCCCCGGGAGCGCGCAGGGTCGGAAGCACACTGCTCAGCGCCTGCCGGGACGCCGGGTCGAGCCAGTGCAGGTCATCGAGCAGCAGCGCGAGCCGCTGCTCCTCCGCCACGACCTCCAGGAGTTCCGTGATGGCGGAGCAGCGCCGGCGCAGGGCCTCTGCGCCGGTGGCGGGGTCGGCGGGCTGGCCGTAGCGCGCAGAAAGCGTCGGGTTGAGCGCCACCAGGGCGCCCGCGGTCGCGGGGGAGATAGCCGCGGCGCCGGGCAGCTCCGCGAGGCGGCCGGCCAGCTCGGCCAGGAAGCTGAACGGAATTTCCCGCTGTCCCGGGTTGGCACGGAGCAGCACCACGCGCGCGCCGAGGGTGGCGAGCCGGGCCGCGACGTCGTTCAGCAGGCGGGACTTGCCCAGCCCTGCAGGGGCGGCGATGTGCAGGTGCCGGGTCCTGGTCCGGGCGCCCTGCCATCCGCTCACGATGGCGGCGAACTCCCGCTCCCGGCCGATCAGTTCCGCGACGAGCCCCGGCGCATCCTGCGCGGGGGGCTCTGCCTGATCGGTTCGCCGCCCGCGGGCCAGGAGGATCCGGGTCGCGGGCTCAGGCGTCCGGCCAAGGGACGCCATCCGTTCCGCGAACTGATCGGCTTCGATGGTGAGCGCCAGGCGGTCCTCGCCCTGCTGGATCGCCTCGAACAGCAGCCGCCAGGCGCTCTCGCTTGCCGGGTCGGCATCGCGGGCGCGGCGGGCCAGCTGCTGCGCCTCCCGGACCCGCCCCGCATCCAGCCACTGCCGCGCTACGGTCTCGGCGGTTCGCAGGAAGACCGACCGGAGCCGTTGCCGCTCGACATCCGCCCAGTGCTCGAACTCGATGCTGCCCGGGGCCGCGAAGCCCCCCAGGAAATCCCCCTGGTACAGCTCGGCGGCCCGCAGCAGGTCACCCCGCTCGACCGCCGCGAGGAACTCGACCCGGTCCACCACGATCGGCGCGAGCAGCGTGAGCTCGCCCCCCCGGCCCGTCAGGGCCTCGGTGCCGAGCAGCTGCCGCAGATACCAGACGGTCTGGCGCAGGGCATGACGGCCGCGGTCGGGCTCGAGGTCCGACCACAGCAGGTCCACGAGGTGCTCGCGGGTGGCGCTCTGGCGCGGGGAACAGGCCAGGTAAGCGAGCAGCGCCAACGGCTTGCCCGGGCCAAGCAGTTCGCGCAATCCATCGGGGCTGAGCACGCGGGCCTCGCCCAGGGTGCGCAACAGGGCGGGGCGCGAGCCGTCAGGGTCGGCGGCCTCGGGGGAGCGGGATGGTGGCATGTGGGCCCTGGCCGCCCCGATAACCGGAAGCCGGCAGTGGGGCGGGGGAGCTAACGTACCGGCAGGTTCGTCAGCCGGCAAGGAGGAAGTTAGCCCGGCAACGGCAAGGGGCGGCGCCGGTTGGGGCCGCCCGGGCGCCGCCTGACGAACCCCTGCTTACTTGAGCAGGGCGGGGATCAGCGGGAGGAAACCGAGCAGCCAGACGAGGATGGCGACCGTCATCCCCCGGCCGCGGGAGACACCCCCCAGGACGGAGACGCCGACCCCCGCGATGAACGTCTGCCACAGGAGAAAGAGATCCAGCCGCGCCAGCAGCGACATGACCCCAACCGAATGGGTGGCAGGATCCAGGAAGCGGGCCGGGCTGAGCGAGATGCTGAAGAAGCTGGTGATCTGGTCCTCGGGGAGCAGGACCGCCATCAGGCTCGCCACGATGAACCCGATGAACCGGGGCACATAGCTGTAGGTGGCGACCATGACGGCGGCCCCGATGGCCAGCCGGCTGTCGAAGAACTTGCCGACCACCCACATCAGCAGTCCGGCCAGAAACGGGATGATCAGCGGGTACGCCAGCATCGTCCCGATGATGCCGCCCTTCATCATCCCGGAACTGGCGGCGAGCTGTTCCGGCGTAAGCGTCGGATTCGTCCGCAGGATCTCGGCGGTCTGCTGTTTCACCATCACGTCCAGCACCGGATCGAATCCCGACTTGGTCGCGAAGAAGACCACCGCGCTCAGCACCGTCAGGAGAATGATCGCGAGGCCGAAGGCCACGGTCTCCCGGCGGCGCTCAAACACCGCCGCGGGCTGGTACAGGATGTCGACGAAATCCTCGAGGATGGACGGCTTGCTGCTCGCTGCGGCGTCGGCGCTCATGGCGTGGGCTCGCATGGTGGGAGGCGCCGAAACGTACCCCGGCGGCTCCGGCTGTCAATTCACCGGGGCCGGGGTCCAGCAAGGCTCGGTTACAGCAGCGTGCCGCGCAGCACGAGGTAGGCGACCGAGAAATAGATGATGAGCCCGGTCACGTCTACCAGCGTGGCGACGAACGGCGCCGAGGCGCTGGCCGGGTCGAATCCGATCCGCCGGAGGAGGAAGGGAAGCATCGAGCCCGCGAACGAGCCGAAGAGCACCACCCCGACGAGCGATGCCGCGACCGTGATCCCTACCAGCAGATGGTGTGGGCCGTAGTTGTACCAGCCGAGCTCCTGCCAGAGCTCAACCCGGGCCAGGCCGATCACGCCAAGAATGAGGCCAAGGGTCAATCCCGTCGGGATCTCCCGGACCGCCACCCGCCACCAGTCGGCGAGGGTGACCTCGCGCACCGCCATCGCGCGGATGACGAGACTGGTGGCCTGGCTGCCGGAATTGCCGCCGCTGCTGATGATGAGGGGGATGAACAGCGCCAGCACCACCGCCCGGCTGATCTCGTGCTCGAAGTAGCCCATGGCGGTGGCGGTGAGCATTTCGCCGAGGAAGAGCACGCAGAGCCATCCCGCCCGCTTGTAGACCAGCTGCCAGAAGCCCGCGTCGAGATAGGGCTCCTCCACGGCGGCCATGCCGCCGAACTTCTGGACATCCTCCGTCTGCTCGCTGATCAGCGCGTCGATGATGTCGTCCACGGTCACGATGCCGAGCACCCGGCCGTCGTCGTCCAGCACCGGGATGGCGAGCAGGTTGTACCGGGCGATCAGCCGGGCCACCTCCTCCCGGTCGGTCAGGGGGCGGACGGAGACCGGCTTCCGGCCCTCGCCGATCTCCATGACCGGCGTGCCGGAGTCGGCGATGATCACCTCGCGCAGGGAGGTGACCCGGGCCAGCCGCTGGGTGGCGTCGTCGATGATGTACACCGCGTACACTGTCTCCTTGGCCCGGCCCACGCGCGCGACATGCTGCCGGACGTCGAGGGCGGTCCAGCTCGACGGGATGCCGAGGTATTCGGTCGTCATCAACCCGCCGGCGCTCTGCGGCGGATAGCTCAGCAGGCGGGCCAGCTGCTCCCGGGTGGCCGCGTCCAGCACGTGCAGGAGCCGGGCGCGGTCCCCTTCCTTGATGAGCCGGAAGAGCCGCACCTGCTGGTCGGCGGAGAGCGCCTGCACCAGGGGCGCGGCGACCGCGTCGGGGAGCCGCTCGACCACCTCGTCCCGGCGCTCGAGCATGGACTCGTCGAGCACCTGGACCGCCAGGTGGAACGGGAGCGCGGTGAGCACCCGCGCCGCGCCATCCGGGGGGAGGTCGTTCAGCGACTCGGCGATGTCCGCCGGGAGGAGGTCGGCGCAGGTGGCGACGAACTCGTCGGCATCACCCGCGAGGAGATAGAGAAACTCACCGGGAGGGGGAGTCGGGCGATTGGTCATCGGTCCGCCGCGAGGGTGTCGCCGATCCAGTCCAGGTAGGCCGCATGCCCCGCGACGATCGGCAGGGCGATGATCTCCGGCACCTCATACGGATGCAGCGAGCGGATCAGGCGCTCCAACTCCGCGTAGTGCGCCCGGGTGGTCTTGCAGTGGCAGTACCACTCGGTGGCCTGGTCCACCGCCCCCCGCCACCGGAAGGTGCTCCGCACCGGCCCCTGGATCTGGGCGCAGGCGGCGAGCCGTCCGTGCACGGCGGCGACCGCGATCCGGGCGGCCAGTGCCTCTTCCGGGACGGTGGTGGTGACGATGAGGAGGTCGGTCATGGGCCCTCCGGATACGCCAAGGGGCGGGCACCGGGCCCGCCCCTCAGGGTCAACGACGCGCGATCGGTGCTCCGCTCAGGAGGGGATCCTGGTGTCCGCCCCGGTCTTGCCGTCCGCGATCGGCACGATCGCGGTGCGCCAGCCGCTGACGAAGGTGACCACGATCCGGTTGCTCTGCGGATCCCCGGAGATGTCCCTGATGTCCTTCGAGAAGTTGGTGCGGGCGTAGTTGATCGCCACGTCCACCTGCGCCTCGGGGCCCGAGTTGTAGGGCCGGGCGAACTCCCTCCCGATTGCCACCGCGATGGCCTGCTCGCGCCCATAGCGGGCGTACTGGTCCGCCGGGATCAGGCCGTCCTGGTTGGAGACGTGCCGCTTGAAATTGTAGTCCCGGCAGGCGCCGAGGGAGGCGACCGCAAGGAGGGCGAGGAGGAGATGGCGGGTCGGGCGCATAGTTAATGAATGGTTTCGGGTCGCACGAAGGTACTAGATTGCCGCCATGACGCGCAACTTGAGACCTCGTCGCTGGGGCCCCCTGTTCACCCTTTCCCTGTTGCTGGGCGGCGGCCTGGCCGGCCAGGCCCGCGCCGCGCCTCTGCCCCGCTGGGAAGTCCGCTCCAGTCCGGCCCTGGAGCCATCGATCGCCGCACCGGCCGCGGCCCGACCCGGCGGACCCGCCGCCGTGCGCTGGTACCATGGGCTCGGCGCCATGGGGGTGGTGGCGCTCGTGACGCTCACCGATGAGTCGCTGCAGGAGGAACTCCAGACCCACCGCAGCGAGGGCAAGGACGATGTCGCCCGGGTATTCAAGCGGATGGGCGAGCCCACCGTGTACGTCCTGCCCGCGCTGGGGACCATCGCCGCCGGTGTGATCCTGGGGGATGGCCGGGTGGCCCGCGCCGGCGGGCGGATCACCGCGGGGCTGCTCACCGCGGCGGTCGCCACCAACCTGCTCAAGCCCGCCGTGGGGCGCCGGCGGCCCACGGGGAATCAGGACGCGTTCGAGTTCACCCCGTTCTCGAACCAGGACTCCTGGCCGTCGGGGCACACGACCATGGCCTTCGCGCTCGCGACCGGAGTGAGCGACGAATTGCACTACACCCCCGCCACGGTGCTGCTGTACGGGGCCGCCGGCCTCACCGGCTGGTCACGGCTCAACGACAACCGCCACTGGGGGAGTGATGTCCTGGCCGGGGCGCTCGTCGGGATCACCAGCGCCAAGCTCATGAACGGGCGCTGGCGGGTGTTCGGGGTCTCGGCGCCAAGATTCCTGCTGGAGCCGGGGGGGGTGGGGGTCAGCGCGTCGTTCTAGCGGATGAGATCCGGAGAAGCGGAGAAGCGGGGAAACGGCATGCCCCGTTTCCCCGCTTCTCCGTTTCCCCGCTGTTCCGTGCCTACGCCGCCAGCGGCTCCTCGATCCAGATGTACTCCGGATCCAGGATGCCGGTCTCCTCGTCCCGGATGTGCCACGGCATGCCGCACTCGTCCAGCAGCCGCATGAAGGGATCGGGGTCCAGCTGCTCCGGCGACAACACGCCGGTGCCGGTCCATTCACCCGAGGCGATGAGGCGCGCGGCGATGACCGGCGGAATTCCGGTCTGGTAGGCCGTGGCCTGCACTCCCAGCTCCCGGTAGGAATGCTCCTGGCTGGTCACGTTATAGATGTAGTAGGCCCGCTCCTGCCCGTCGCGGAAACCGCGGGCGAGGGTGCCGACGCAGGTCTTGCCGCTCATCCGCCCGGCCAGCTCACGCGGCTCGGGCAGCAGCGAGACCACCAGGTCCCGCGGAGAGACCTCGACGTCTCCCACCCGCACCTTGTCCTTCCGGTTGAGCCCCAGGTCCTTGAGCACCTTGAGCGTGGACCAGGTGGTCTCATCCAGGCAGAGCTTGAAGTCCGCCACCCGAACGCCGGGGAAGAACATCGGCAGGGTGCGCGCCTCCTCGTGGTCCACGTAGTAGGTGTTCAGCACCCCCAGCTCGGGGAAGTTGAACGGCTCGTAGCCGGTCAGCGCCTCCTCGAGGTGGTACGCGCCATCGCGCCACGACACGGCGCCGCAGGTGCACTCGTCGATGAACACCCAGGGCGAGAACGTCGCGAGGAATCCGTCGTGTCCGGCGCAGACCGAGGTGTCGCCGTCGCGGATGCGGAACTCGGTCACCTCGTCCAGGAGGTGCTTGGCCGCGTAGGCCGCGTACACGTTGCTGGTGCCGGGGTCGGCGCCCATGCCGAGCAGCGCCAGGCGGCCCGCGGCCCGGAACTCGGCGTCGAGCGCGAACTGGTCCGGCAGCTTTGGGGTGCCGTCGTTCTCGGCTCCCCCCGAGGCCATGTCGATGTAATCGGCGCCGGCGTCCAGGCAGGCACGCATGACGACCAGGTTGGTGGCCGGCAGCGCGGCGTTGAGCAGGATGGTGCTCTGGGTCTCACGAAGGGCGCGAGCCACCGCGTGACGGTCGCCCGCGTTCAGCGTCAGGGCCACGACGTGCGGACGCCCGATCCGGTCGGCCAGTTGCCGGGCCCGGCCCGGCACCGCGTCGGCCACGACGAGCTGCTCGCAGGAGGGCTCCTGCGCGAACTTCAGGGCGGACACGGTCCCCACCGCGCCACAGCCCAACACCAGGACTTTCACAAACTCCTCTTTTCGACGTGAAGCGGGACTCGGTCTGGTGTCCGCTCGAGCCGGTGGGGCTCTCCCCCCCTCGACTAGGACCGCCCTGGCGATCCTACCGGCTCCCCAAGTACACCTCGCCCCCCCCGCAGATAGGGGTCGCGACCCAAGGGTGCTGTCAGTCGCGAGATCGAACCCTCCGGTTGGTCGGAGGATGCAAACACGGCCCCGACGTGTCGGGAGCCGCATGGCCAGTCTGGCCTGCGGCCCGCATGCTGTCCAGCCCCCCAGCAGGGCCGCCCGGAAAGGGTTTTCGGGGGTTGACTCCCTCGATGGTGGGTGAGCGCCATGGGCCGAAAGGAGTTGAATCAGGGGATTAGTCCCCGAAGCTGACCCAGCCTCGCTGCCCGATTCTCGGGCACTCGCGCAGCGACTCGAGTGGCGAGCCAGTGGGCGACTAAAGCGGTGCGAACCGCCCGACGATACTTTGTTGGAATCTCACGAGGAGTGAGGGTGCAACGAATGGAAGAGCGGAAACGGCCCTCGGCCGGGCTCAAGTACGAGCTGGCTGGCACCGGCCCCCAACGGGCGATCGGCGCCACGGTGCTCGTGGTGGATGATGATGCCGAGATGACGCGGCTGATCGGCGCCGTGCTCTCGAGCCGCGGGCTGGCCACGGTGTCAGCCTACGACGCCGTGCAGGGATTCATGGTGGCGCAGCGGCTGCAGCCCAAGTTCATCCTGGTGGACTGGCACATGCCCGCCGGCGGCGGTCTGCAGCTCCTCCGGCAGCTCCACAACAACCACGTGACGGCCAGCATTCCGGTGGTGGTGGTGACTGCGGACGGCTCGCCTACCATCCAGGACGAGGCCGTCGCACTGGGAGCCCGAGGTGTCCTTCACAAGCCGATCGATACCGCCAGTTTCGTGGAACTGGTCAACACTCTGGTCGCCTGACCGGGCGCCACAACCGCAGGGCACATATTTCCTTGAGTTTCCTTAAATAACCTTGTATATCCTTGGAGGCACTATTTAGAGGATCCAAGGATGCCATTGACCCTCCACCGCGCCCGCCTCCAACTCGGCGCGGTTCTACTCGCTGGCGCAACACTGCACGCCATCCCGCTTGCTGGTCAGCAGGTCCTTTCCGTCTTTGCCGCCGCCTCGCTCACCGAGGCCTTCAACGATATCGGTCGTGCGTTCGAGCGGGCCCATCCCGGCGTAACGGTGCGGCTCAACTACTCCGGAAGCCAGGTGCTCGCCACGCAGCTGGAACAGGGCGCGAAGGCCGACGTGCTCGCGACCGCGGACCAGCGCTGGATGCAGTACGCCCGGGACCGGAGGTTGCTCGCCAGCGACGCGGCGACCTTTGCCCGTAACCGACTGGTGGTCGTGATTCCGCGTGCCAACCCCGGGTATGTCGAGGAGCTGCAGGACCTGGCCCGGCCGGGCCTCAAGCTGGTGCTGGCCGGTGCCCAGGTTCCCGCTGGCGGGTACAGCCGTGAATCACTGCGCCGACTGAACGGTGCCCCGGGGTTCCCGGCCACCTTCGACCGGCAGGTGCTCGCCAACCTGGTCTCCGAGGAAGAGAACGTGCGGGCGGTGGTGGCCAAGGTGCGGCTCCGCGAGGTCGACGCCGGCATCGCCTATGCGACCGATGTCGGGGCGCGCGACCGCGACGCACTGACCATCCTCGAGATCCCCGAGCCCTACAATCCGATCGCCGAGTATCCCATCGCGGTGGTGGCTGGAGGCCAGCAGGCGCTGGCCGAGGCGTTCATCGCCGTGGTGCTCTCCCCGGAGGGGCAGGCGCTGCTGGCGACGCGGGGGTTCCTCCCGGCGGCATCCCGGCCATGATCGCCGTGCCCCAGGTGCGCTGGAGGGAGCCGCTCGGACAGGTGCTGATGCTGGGGCTGGCGGCGCTCGTCGCGGCGCTGGTGGCGCTTCCGGTCGTGGCCCTGATGCTGCGGGTACCGCCGGGCACGCTGCTGGCGCAACTCGGCAACCCGAGCGTGCAGGAGGCGCTGTGGCTCAGCCTGACCACCAGCGTGGCGGCCGCGCTGGCTTCGCTGGTGATCGGGCTCCCGATGGCGCACCTGCTCGCAACCCGCGCCTTCCCGGGCAAGCGGGTGCTGGAAATCCTGATGGACCTCCCTATGGTGATCCCGCCGACGGTGGCGGGGTTCGCGCTGCTGATGGCGTTCGGTCGGGCGGGACTGCTGGGCGGAACCCTCACGGGCTTCGGGATCTCCCTGCCGTTCACGACGGCTGGCGTGGTCCTCGCCCAGGTCTTCATGGCGGTGCCCTTCTTCGTCGGGGCGGCCCGGGCGGGATTCTCCGCGGTGGATCCGCGGTACCTCGACGCGGCGGCGACGCTGCGGGCCGGGGAGATGCACACCTTCTGGCGGGTCCGGCTGCCGCTGGCGTTGCCCAGCCTGGTGGCGGGGCTGGCGATGGCGTGGGCGCGGGCGCTGGGGGAGTTCGGCGCCACGATCACCTTCGCCGGAAATCTCGCGGGCGTTACCCGTACCGTCCCCCTGGACGTCTATCTGCTTCTGCATGAGGACCTCGACGCCGCCGCCACGCTCTCCCTGCTACTCATCGTCATGGCCGCCGTCCTCCTCGCCGCCATGCGGCAGGCGGGCCTGGGCCTCTTCGCGCCTCCCCGTGCTCCTCGCTTCGCTCCGCCACGCGCTGGGTGAGTTCCGCCTCGAGTGCGAGCTCGAGGCGGCCCCCGGCAGCACCCTCGTGCTGGTGGGAGAGAGCGGCTCGGGGAAGACGACCGTCCTGCGGCTGCTGGCGGGGCTGCTCCGGCCCGATGCGGGACGCATCGAGTGCAACGGGGCCAGCTGGTGCGACACCGGGGCGCGGCACTGGTGCCCGCCGCAGCGGCGCGCCGTCGGGTACCTGTCGCAGGACTACGCGCTGTTCCCCCACCTCTCGGTGCTGGACAACGTCGGGTTCGGACTGGTGGCGTCGGGGCTTGGCCGGCGGGCATCGCGCGGAAAGGCGGCGGCGATGCTGGAGCGGCTGGGGCTGACGGCGCTGGCAGCGCGCCGGCCGAGCCAGCTCTCCGGTGGCCAGCAGCAGCGGGTGGCGCTGGCCCGGGCGCTGGTGCTGGAGCCGACACTGCTGCTGCTCGATGAGCCGCTCTCCGCGCTTGACCTGGAGACCCGGCACGCGGTGCGGACCGAGCTCCGCCGCACTCTGCGCGACCTGCCCTGCGTCACGGTCTTCGTCACCCATGCCCCGATGGAGGCGATGCTGTTCGGCGACCGGATCGCGGTCCTGGAGCGGGGGCGGGTGGCGCAGACCGGCGATGCCCCCGCGCTGCTGCGCCGGCCGCGCACCCGCTACGTGGCCACGCTGCTGGGGCTCAACCTGCTCCCCGGGCGGGTGCGCCATCGCGGCCCGGGGGACGAGGTGGCGCTCGAAACGCCGCGCGGCCTGGTGACGCTGCTGGCCGCCGAGGCGGGCGAGGAGCTGTTCCTGGTGGTGAGTCCCGACCAGGTGACGCTCTCGCGGGAACCGCCGAGCGCGAGCGCCCGCAACGTCTTTCCCGGCGTGGTGGAGGAAATCCTGCCCGAGCCACCGCACGGGGAACGGGTCCGGGTGGTGCTGGGTCCCGCGCCGTCGTTCGTCGCGGAGGTGACTGCCCAGGCGGCGCACGCCATGGGGCTCGCGGCCGGCCAGCAGGTCTACGCCTCCTTCAAGGCCACGAGCGTGGCGGCGTACGCCTGAGGCACTCCCCCTCCCCCTCCGCCTCCCCCTCCACCCGAACCAGGAACCCGAGATGCGCCTTCCGTTCGTGCTCCCCCTGCTCGTCGTCGTCGCCCCGCTCTCCCTGCCAGCCCAGCAGTCTGCACCAGCCGCCACCTCGACCCCGGTCAAGCTCGGCGGCTACATGCAGGCCCGGCTGGCCTACCAGAAGGACGTTGGGCTTACCGCCACCCTCAACCGGGCCCGGCTGCAGGCCACCGGCACGATCGCCACCAATTTCTCCTACCGGCTGCAGGCGGAATTCCGCACCGGGAATGTGGGAACGGGGCGGGCCTCAGCATCGTTGACCGACGCCTACATCCGCTGGGCGCACAAGTCGCTGGGGGTGCAGGTGGGGCAGATGAAGACGCCGTTTACCCGGGAGTACATCACCTCGATCGCGGAGATCGAGGCCCTGGACCGGTCCACGGCGGTGGACTCGCTCGCCCCCAAGCGGGATATCGGCATCCAGGCTGACTATCAGGCCGGGAAACACCTGTTCCTGACTGCGGGCGTTTACAATGGCGAAGGGCAGAACGTCACCGCCAACCGGGACTCAACCGCCCTCGGCGTGGCGCGGCTGACCGTCCGCCCCATCCCGGAAGTCACGGTGGGGGCCAACGTCGCGCGGTACTTCGGGGACAGCACCCGGTACGGTGCCGACGTGTCCATTGAGCGAAGGGCGCTGGTGCTGCGAGGAGAGTTCGTGGCCCAGGCGCGGGACAGCGCGGGAGGGAAGGACGATCACGGCTGGTTCGCGCTCGGCGGCTACAAGGTGACACCGGCGGTCCAGCTGGTGGCCAAGTATGAGGATTTCGACCGGGAGGCGATCAGCGTGCAGCAGGCCAACCGGGCCGTGAGCGGCGGCATCAACTGGTTCGTGGTCCCGTCCACGGTACGGCTGTCGGCCTTCTACGTGAGCCGGAAGATCGGCGACCCCGGGGTGCGGAAAGGCACGCTGCAGACCCAGCTGCAGGTCCGGTTCTAGGCGGACGGGGACCCCGGCGGGGCTTCCGCCCCGCCGTTGCTCCGTCGGTACCCGCCGCCCGCCCCTTCCCCCCGGGCGTCGCAGCCCCCACCTTATCCGGCCCCGCCTCCCACACCCGGAAGGTCGCCTGGAACTCCTGACCGTCGCCGAGACCGCCCGGTTGCTGCACCTCAACGTGAAGCGGGTCCAGGCGCTGGCGCGGGAAGGGAAGCTGCCGGCCACGCGGGTGGGGAGAAAATGGCTCTTCCCGCGGGACCGGGTGGAGGCGCTGCTGGGAGCGGAGGGCCCCGCCACCCCTGCGGGAGGCGTGGAGTTGAGCGCGCGGAACCAGCTGCGCGGCCGCATCTCGGGACTCACGCTCGACGGACTCATGTGCGAGGTGCGGCTTGTGATCGGCGGCCAGGAGCTGGTCTCGATCATCACCCGCCGCTCCGCCGAGCGACTGCGGCTCAAGGTTGGTGACGAGGTGCTTGCCGTGATCAAATCCACCGAGGTGATGATCGGCCGTGACTGAGCCCGCCGCGTTCCTGTTCTCCCTCGCCGGGATCGCCACGGCGCTGGCGCTGGTGCTTGGGCTGCCGCTGGCCTGGCTGCTCGGCCGGCACAGCTTCCCCGGCAAGGCGCCGCTCCAGGCGGTCCTGCTGCTCCCGATGGTCCTGCCCGCGACCCTGCTCGGCTACTGCGCGGTGGGCTTTGCGGGACACCCCTGGATGGCGGCGGCCCTCGGCTGGCTGGGGCTCGCCCCGGTCCTCGACTGGAGGATGGCCATTGGCATCGCGTGGGCCGGCGCGCTCGCGATGTTCGTGCGCTCCGCCCAGGGGGAATTCGCCCGGGTGGACCGCCGGCTCGAGGCGGCGGCGCGGACCCTGGGCCGGTCGGAGTGGAGCCTCTTCTGGGCGGTGACGCTGCCGCTGGCCTGGCGCGGCGTGGCCGCCGGCGTGGCGCTCGCCTTCTGCCGGGCGCTGGGAGAGATCGCCCTCACGCTGCTGGTGGCCCGGGCCCTGCCGCCCACCCCGGCGCTCAGCGCGCTCGGCGTGCTGGCCGTTGGCTGTGCCGCGATCCTGGTGCTCTCCACCAGCCGGCTGACCCGCGCGGTGAGCTGACCCCATGCTTCACGTCGAACTGCTCAAGCACTTTCCCGGGTTCACCCTCGACGTCCAGTGGTCGGCGGCGGAAGGGGTCGTGGCGCTGTTCGGGCCGTCGGGGGCCGGCAAGACGCTGACGCTCGAGTGCCTGGCGGGCCTGATCCGCCCAGACGGGGGGAGGGTGGAGCTGCACGGGCGGGAGTTGTACGACTCGGTGCGGGGGGTGCACCGGCCGCCGCGGGACAGGCGGCTGGGGACGGTGTTCCAGGGCTACGCGCTGTTCCCGCACCTCACCGTGGAGGAAAACCTGGGCTTCGGGCTGGACCGGCTGACGCGCCCCGCCCGGCGCCAGCGGGTGGCGGAACTGGTCGAGCGGCTGCGGCTCGGCGACGCCCGCCGGCTCAAGCCGGCCGCGCTCTCCGGCGGTCAGCAGCAGCGGGTGGCGCTGGGCCGGGCGCTCGCCTCGGATCCGGACCTGCTGCTCCTGGACGAACCGCTGGCCGCGCTCGACAGCCCCCTCCGCCGCACCCTGCGAGACGAGCTGGCGGGGATGCTGCGGGGCTTCGGCAAGACGGCGGTGGTGGTGACCCACGACCTGGCGGAGGCCTGCCAGCTCGCCGACCACATCGTGGTGTACGATCGCGGCCGGGTGGTGCAGGCGGGGACCAAGGACGCGGTCCTCTCACGTCCGGCATCGGCCAACGTGGCCGCCGCCCTCGGCGTCCGGAACGTGCTCGAAGGGGTGGTGCTCAACGCCGGCGCCGAGGGGATTCAGCTGGTGTGGCGGGGGTACCTGCTGGTCGCGGCGCGGGGCCCGTCGGGGAGTCCCCTCCCCGCCCCCGGCGACCGGGTGCCGTTCTTCATCCGGCCCGAACATGTGCGGCTGATGCGGAAGGACCGCTACGGCACCGGCGTGGAACGGCAAACCAACCTGGTCCGCGGCACACTGGTGGGCGAGGTGGACATGGGCGCCGCGTTCACCCTGCGCTTCGCGGTGGAGGGCGAGGGGGAGCCGCCGGCGCGGGGTTACGACCTCGAGATCGCGGTGCCCAAGCTGGTGCATGAAAAGCTCTGCCTGCATTACGACCGGCGGTGGACGGTTTCGGTGCAGCCCAGCGCCGTCGAGCTGCTGCCGACCGCCTGACCCGGCCGGTGCGTCCCCCCGCCAGGAGGGAACCATTACGTCGTTCGCCGCGTTGAAGGGTGACTCGAACCCGGAGCACCCGTGTCCCCCCGTCGCTTTACCCTCTGCCTGATCGCCGCCGCGTCGCTTGCCATGCCGCTCGCCGGTCAGTCCCCGGATCCCTCCGCCGCCAGGGTGCTGGTCAATACCGACAAGCAGGGTCTCGCGCTCGAGGGCCACGATCCGGTGGCGTTCTTCACCGAGGCCCGCGCGGTGAAGGGGAACCCCGCGCACACCGCCACCTGGCAGGGGGCGACCTACCGGTTCAGCACCGCCGAGCACCGGGACGCCTTTGAGGCGGAGCCGGCGAAGTACGCGCCCGCTTTCGGGGGCTACTGCGCCTACGGCGCCTCGCGGGGTTACGCCGCGTCGGTCGAGATCGACACCTGGCAGATCGTGGACGGGCGGCTGATCCTCAACTACAGCCAGTCGGTGAAGCGCCGCTTCAACGAGGACCGCGCCGGCTACCTCCAGAAGGCCGACCGGGAGTGGCCCGGCGTCATCGCGAAGGAAGGCCGGCGCGCCGGCGGCTGACCCTCGGGTACGCCGCCCGGCCCCCCGGCCCTTGCTCGGCTCCCCGGCGCGGCGCTAATCTCCCGCCTCCTCGTCCCTGGCAGAGTCCGATGAACGGCAGCAGCAACATTCCCCGTCCCGCCAACGAGCCCGTCCTCGGATACGCGCCGGGCAGCGCCGAGCGCGCCACGCTCAAGGCGGAGCTGGAGCGGATGGCCGGGGAGACGGTCGAGATCCCGGTCATCGTGGGGGGGAAGGAGATCCGCACCGGCGACCCCACCCCGGTGGTCAGTCCGCACGATCACCGCCGGGTGCTGGCCCGGGCATTTCCGGCGGACGCGGCCACGATCCAGGCCGCGATCGCGTCCGCGAAGGAGGGGTGGCGCACCTGGTCCGCAATGCGGTTCGAGGATCGGGCCGCCGTCTTTCTCAAGGCGGCGGACCTGCTCGCCGGCCCGTGGCGGGCGCGGGTGAACGCCGCCACGATGCTGGGGCAAAGCAAGACCGCGTTCCAGGCGGAGATCGACAGCGCCTGCGAGCTGATCGACTTCTGGCGCTTCAACGTCTACTTCGCCGAGCAGTTGATGCGGGAGCAGCCTGCCTCCGCGCCGCTCACCTGGAACCGGATGGAGCACCGGCCGCTCGAGGGGTTCGTCTACGCCATCACCCCGTTCAACTTCACCGCGATCGGCGGCAACCTGCCGACGGCGCCGGCGATCATGGGGAACGTGGCCATCTGGAAGCCGGCCCACACGGCGCTGCTCAGCAACTATTACGTGATGAAGGTGCTGATGGAGGCCGGGCTCCCGCCGGGAGTGATAAACTTCATCTCGGGCGACTCGGTCGCGGTGAGCTACGCGCTGCTGGCGGACCGGGGGCTCGCGGGGATCCACTTCACCGGCTCCACGGCGGTGTTCCAGTCGCTCTGGCGCACGGTGGGGCAGAACCTGCCGAACTATGCCGGGTATCCCCGCATCGTTGGGGAGACGGGGGGCAAGGACTTCGTGCTGGCGCACCCGAGCGCCGACGCGGACGCGCTGGCGGTGGCGCTGGTGCGGGGAGCCTTCGAGTACCAGGGCCAGAAGTGCAGCGCGGCCTCGCGGGCCTACGTCCCCGCCAGCCTGTGGCCGCGAGTGAAAGAACGGGTGCTGGCCATGCTGGCCGAGATCCGCATGGGCGACGTGCGCGATTTCCGGAACTTCATGGGGGCCGTCATTGACCGGCGGGCGTGGGACCGGCTCACTGGATACCTGGCCCAGGCAAAGAAGGACCCGGGGGTCACGGTGCTGGCCGGCGGCAATGCCGGCCTGGAGACGGGGTACTTCGTGGAGCCGACGCTGCTACAGGTAGAGGACCCCACCTACCGCACAATGTGCGAAGAACTGTTCGGCCCGGTGCTCACCCTCTACGTCTATCCCGATGCCCGCTGGGCCGAGACGCTCACCCTGGTGGACCAGACCAGCCCCTACGCCCTGACCGGCGCGGTGTTCGCGCAGGACCGGCGCGCCCTGGCCGAGGCGGACCAGGCGCTGCGGCATGCGGCCGGCAATTACTACGTGAACGACAAGCCGACCGGGGCAGTAGTGGGGCAGCAGCCCTTCGGCGGCGCCCGCGCCAGCGGCACCAACGACAAGGCGGGCTCAATCCTGAACCTGGTGCGCTGGGTCTCTCCCCGGAGCATCAAGGAGACGTTCGTGCCGCCGAAGGACTTCCGCTATCCGTTCATGGGAGCCGAGTGAGCGCGGCCGCGCCTCCCCGCCCGTTCCGGCTGCTGGCGCTCACGCTGCTGGTCGGCGCCACGCTGCCGGTCGACGCGGGCGCCCAGGTGCCGGTGTCCCCCGGCAGCGTCGTGTCGGGGGTGCTGAGCTTCGACGGCCGCGCCACCCTCGGAGACTTCACCGGTACCACGACCACGGTGACCGGCGAGTTCTCCGGTGGCCCCGACCTCGCTTCGGTGCAAGGATGG
Source organism: uncultured Gemmatimonadaceae bacterium (assembly GCA_964585655.1). Classification (GTDB taxonomy): domain Bacteria; phylum Gemmatimonadota; class Gemmatimonadetes; order Gemmatimonadales; family GWC2-71-9; genus JADJOM01. The sequence goes on from CAZPER010000010.1 coordinate 64,382, forward strand.
GTGGAGGCCCCGGTCAAGACGCTGAAGACCGGGAAGGGGAAGCGGGACACGGACATGAACAAGTCCATGGAGTCGGACAAGTACCCGGTGATCCGTTACGAGCTTACCGGCGTTACCCCGGGGGTCTGGAGCGGTGACACCGCCCAGGTCACCCTCCTCGGGCGGTTCCTGATCCACGGCGTGACGCGGGAGGCGGAGATCCCGGCCCGGGTGACGATCACCGCGGGTCAGGTCCGGGTGGAAGGGAGCACGCCGCTCAACCTCAAGGACTACCGGATCGGCGGGCTCACCAAGTTCCTCGGCACCATCCGGATGCACGAGGACATCGTGGTGCGGCTGGACGTGACCTTCGCCCCGGCTCCCTGAGGGCCGCCGCACCGGTCAGCGGTCGAGGCGCACTGTCACGCCGCCCTTCATCACGAACCGCACCCGCTCCAGCTCGCTGATATCGGCCAGCGGGTCCCCACCCACCGCGATCAGGTCTGCATACCGCCCCTCGACCACGGCACCCAGGTTGCGGGACTGGTCCAGCAGCCGGGCCGCGACGCTGGTGGCGGAGCGGATGGCCTGCATCGGGGTCATGCCGTAACGCACCATGTAGGCCAGCTCCCGGGCCTGGGGCTCGGTCCAGGCGTACCCCCCGGCGTCGGTGCCGTAGGAGATGTACGGCAGCATGCCGCGCTTCAGGGCCTCGCCGAACGCCTGGCGCTCGATGTCCACCAGTCGGGGCCAGATCCCGCCGCGCCCTTCCGCCACATATGCGACGACGTAGATCGTCGGGCACCAGTAGACCTTCTGGCGGACCATGCGGTCCATCAGGTCGGGGGTGAGCCCGACGCCGTGCTCGATGGTGTTGAACCCGGCGCGGAGGGCCGCATCGATCCCGTCCCAGCCGATCGCATGCGCCGCGGCCTTCCGCCCGAGGCGGTGGGCCTCCTCCACGAAGGTGCGGAGCTCCTCCTCGGTGAAGTTGAGCCAGCTGTGCAGCCGGCCGTCCTCCCCGATGTAGTAGCGCCGGTCCACGTAGACCTTGATCCAGTCGGCGCCGTACTTGACCTGCTCCCGCACCGCGCGGCGGATGTTGTCCACCCCGTCCACGATCTGCACCCCCTCCGGCACCTTCAGCTCCCAGGAGTAGCCGGAGAGGGGATACATGCCGGTGGCGCTGAAGGCCCGGGTCGCGACGAAGAGCCGGGGGCCGGGAATCACGCCGCGGTTGATCGCGTTGCGCAGGTCCACGTCGGCATACATCGCCCCCTCGGTCTCGAGGTCCCGCAGGGTGGTGAATCCGTGGTCCAGCGCGGTCCGGGCCGCCATCGTGGCCCGGATGGTCCGGTAGGGGATCGACTCCTTGAGCAGCTGCTCGTCGTAGTCTTCGCTGGTGATGTCTCCCTGGAGCAGGACGTGGGTGTGGTTGTCGATGAGGCCGGGCAGCACCGTCATCCCGCTCAGGTCGAGTATCGTGGCCCCCGCGCCAGCCGCACGCAGTTCCGCCCACGGTCCGACCCGGACGATCCGCTCGCCTTCGATCAGGATGCCCTGGTCGTGGAGGGCCTGCTCGGCCACCCCGTCGATCAGCCGCCCGGCGTGGATGAGGGTGCGCGCCGGAGCCTCCTGCGCCACGGCGGGCAGCGCCGCCAGCGTCAGCGGGAGGACGTAGCGCGCAAGGACCGAGGGTGGCATTATCACCTGACCTCCCAGAGAGGACGTTGCGTGGGTCGAGTACGGAAGAGCTCCGCCGGAGATATCCCGGTTCTGATGCCGGATGGCAAGCCGCTCCGGCGGACCGGCCGGGGGCGACGCATCTTCCTGTTCACCCTGATGGGGATCCTCGCGGCGGCGGCCATCGCCGCGCTGGTCATGATCCTCGGCTCGGGGGGCCGGGGCGGCGGTGGAGGGGGTGGCGGCAGCGGGCGCCGGCAGCGGTGAAAGCTATCGCGCCCGCGCTGGCTTGCCTCCTCGCCGCCGGCACGCTCGAGGCCCAGTCCGGGCCAGCGTACCACCGGCTGCAACTGGACTGTTCCTCCTACCGCCAGTCGGTCCATTCCACCATCGAGCTCGAGAGCCGCGGCCAGCGCAGCCGGGAGTCCTCCGACCGCGACGGCCTGCTCCGGCTGCGCGCCGTGGCGCGCGACACGCTCATCCACCTCGAGGCCTGGTTCGATTCGCTGGTGGTGGTCCGGGAGGGGGCCGGCGAACGGCTCGTCCCCGAGACCGACGGCCTCATCGGTGGCCGCTACACCGGCCTGCTCACCCGGTCGGGCGGGTTCACCTCGACGGACACGCCCTTCGTCCCCGATGATGTGGCCCAGGTCGCGGAGGTCAGCGACGCCCTCACGGAATTGCTGCCGCCGCTACCCCCGGGGCCACTCCGGCCGGGGGCGGGGTGGCGGGACGGCTTCGGCACCGTGATCCAGCGGATGCCGGACGGCACCCGGGATGGACGGCGGGTCGAGCGCTACCGCCTGACCCGACGCCTGGAGCGGGAGGAGCGGCGGCTGCTGCCGGACTCGAGCGAGGTGGTGGCGCAGCGGCGGGAGAGCGAGCGCGGCAGCTACGAATGGGCCCCGGACGTGGGGCTGGTGCGGTGGGAGCGGACCATCCCGGTGGATGTCGAGGTTCCGTCCGGAGCGGTCGTGAAACAGCCCTTCCGGACCCGGATTGAGGAGCAGGTGCCGGGTGAGCCGGGGGCGGCGGGGGAGGGGTGTGGGTCAGGTCCGGGAACGGGGAAGCGGGGGACCGGGCGCGGGTAACCACCCCGCGGCAGGGGGTCCCCCCCGGCGCGGACTACCGGGGGGTGGGGCGCCCGATCACGGCGGCGGCGCGCCCGCGGGCGGCTGCGGACGAATTC
>CAZPER010000011.1:0-67164 GCA_964585655.1 uncultured Gemmatimonadaceae bacterium
CCGGCCGGCGAACTCCTCGTAGGCCCGGGCGGCGCCGGTGCGGTCTCCCAGGGCACCCAGGCGGGTGAGCAGGTCCCTGGCCAGCGCCTCGTCGAGGGGGTCGTGGCCCAGCGCCCGCCGACTCCATGCGACCGCGGCGGCCGGGTCTCCGCCGGCGGCCGCCGCCTCGGCCAGGCGGGACGCCGCCTGACAAACCTCTCGCCGGAGGGCGGTCCGGGTCTCGTCCAGCCACTGGCCGAATTCGGGGGCGTCCCCGAGATGGAATCCGGGGAGAAAATCCCCGGTGTACGCCCGGTCCATCCCGGTCCAGTCCTGCGCCGCGGCCGCTTCAAGGAAGCGGGTCACGTCGGCCGCGAGGTGCGCCGGATCGAGCCCCACCTCTTCCGTGCCCCGGGCCACCAGCGCCTGCGCGCCCAGCGTCCTCCGGATGACGTGCAGCGCCTGCGACAGCGCCGCACGCCCCCGTCCGTCCTCCAGGTCGGGCCAGAACAGGAGCAGCAGCCGATCGCGACGGACCAGCACCCCGGGCCGGTGGGCGGCCAGGAATGCCAGGAGCGCCATGCGACGCGGCTGCTGGAGCAGGGCGTCAACCGCACGGCCGTCCGGACCCCGGAGATCGAGGGCGCCGAAGGTCTGGAGCTGATGCATCCTGAGCGGTGAGACCTGGGTGAGAGGGGGGTGAGCCCGCAGGTGCAAGGTACCGCGCAGGTCGGCACCCCACAAATCGTGGCGCTGGCCTATCCCCCGATGGCGCAGGGAGTTGCCCCGGTCAACCGGACCGGGGTCCCGAGCCATCCCCTCCCGGAGACTCGCTCATGCGTCGCCCCATCCCGCTCCTCGTCCTGCTGGCTACCGTCGTCGCCTGTTCCAGTTCCTCCGGCCCGAACAACGGCGGGGGCGGCGGAGGCGGGAACAGCGCCCTGACGGTAAGCAGCGCAACGCCCAGCAACGGGAACGGCGCCCTCACCGGGATCACGATCATCGTGGACACCAACTCGGCGGTGAGCCAGGGGCCGGCGGTCCTGGTGGTGATCACCGGATCGGTGGGCAGCATCCAGCATTCGATCTCGCTCAACATCCTCAAGTCCGACGCCAGCATCCCGAACCTGGAGCACTCCTGGGGGACCGACCTGAACGCGCCGGACGGCTTCACCCTGTGCGATGCGGGCGGCATGGTCGGATCCCCGTGCGATCCGGCCAAGGGGGTCGCCGACCTCGCGCTGGGAACGATTACGTTTACGGCGCTGCCGCTCACCGCCGCCCTGGCCGACGGCGACCTCTCCACCCTCGACGGCACCATCGAGTACTGACCCCCACCCGGGCACCCGAAAGGAAGACGCCTCCATGTCCAGACGCCTGCTGGTCCCCACCTGCCTGCTGCTGCTCGGCCTCGCGCCGGAGCGCCTGACCGCCCAAAGCTACGCGGTCCAGGTCTGGGACCAGCTGCAGGAGCACTGGAAGACCATCTCCAAGAACGACGACGACTGGTACCTGCAGAACTACCTGATGGGGCGTCTCAACAAGGGCGGGACCGACAGCTGGACGTTCTACTTCGACAAGGGGAAGAGCTACATCATCACCGGCGCGTGCGACAACGACTGCAGCAACGTCGACCTGGTGATCAAGGACGCCGACGGCAACACGGTGGACAAAGACCGGAAGGACGATGACACCCCGGTCCTGAGCCTGCAGCCGGAAAAGGCGGGACGGTACACGATCAACGTCGAGATGGCGGCGTGCAAGGAGGAGCCCTGCTACTTCGGGCTGGGGATTTTCCTCAAGTAGCGCCAGTCATCCCAGCGCCACCGCGCACTGGATCAGGCCGATGTGGGTGAAGGCCTGGGGGAAATTGCCGAGGAACTCGCCGGACAGGGGATCGATCTCCTCGGAGTAGAGGCCGAGGTGGTTGGCGTAGCCGAGCATGCGGTGGAAGATCCGCTCGGCCTGCGGCCGGTCCCCGATCCGGCAGAGGGCCTCCGCCAGCCAGAAGGTGCAGATGGAGAACGCCCCCTCCTCACCATCGAGGCCATCGGGGGTGAGGTAGCGGAAGACCAGTTCGCCGTCGGGGGTAGTGAGGTCGCGCTGGATGGCCCGCACGGTGGAGATCACGCGCGGGTCGTCCCAGGGCAGGAAGCCCATCATGGGGATGGTCAGGGCCGCCGCGTCGAGGGTGTCGGGATGGTCGTAGGCCTGGATGAAGGCCCCGCGGGTCGGGTTCCAGCCGCGCTCGAGGATCTCGGCCCTGACGGCGTCGCGGGCCGCGGTCCAGGCGGGAAGGTCCGCCGGGAGTGAGAGGTCGGTAGCGATCCGGATGCCGCGATCGAGCGCCACCCAGTTCATCACCTTGCTGAAGACGTAATGCCGGGTCTCGCCGCGGACCTCCCAGATGCTGGAGTCGGGGCGGTCCCAGTGATGGCTCACCCAGTCCACCAGCGGCCGCAGGGTGCGCCAGACCCCCTCGCTCATCGGATGCTCCCGGCGCCAGGCGTCCGCGGCGGCGAGCACCTCGCCGTAGACATCGAGCTGGAGCTGGTCCACCGCGCCGTTCCCCACCCGCACCGGGCGGCTGCCGCGGTAGCCGCTCAGGTGCTCCAGCTGCCGCTCCTCCAGGTCCCGCCGGCCGTTCACCGTGTACATGATCTGGAGGTGACCGCCCCCCTCATGCCGGCAGACCCGGCGGAGGAATCGCATGAAGGCGTCGGCCTCCGCGCCGTGCCCCACGCTCTGCAGCGCAGTCAGGGTGAAGGCCGCGTCGCGCAGCCAGACGAAGCGGTAGTCCCAGTTGCGGATGCCGCCCAGGGTCTCGGGCAGCGAGGTCGTCGGGGCGGCGATGACCGCGCCGGTCTCGCAGTCGGTGAGCAGCTTGAGGGTGAGCGCCGACCGCTCCACCGCGTCGCGCCAGGGGCCGGCGTACCGGACTTTCGAGCTCCAGCGCAGCCAGAAGGCGGTGGTTTCCTCGAGCTTCCGCTGGCTCTCGTAGCGGTCCACCGGGTGGACGTCGTCGTCATCGTGACGCAGCACCATCCAGCGGGTGTCGCCGGCCGGGAGGGTGAAGTCGGTCTCCGCCGCCCCCTGCTCGATGCGCCACTCGAACGGCCGGGCGCTGGCCAGGGTCAGGACCTGGTCGGTGCGATCGCTGGCAAAGAGGCCTTCGCCGATCATCTCGAGGCGCGTGCTGCGCGCCCCGTACTCGAACCGGGGCATGAAGCGCACCCGCATCGGCATCTCCCCCCGGAGCCCGTGCACCCGGCGGTGGATCTCCCGGTGATTCCCCTCCGGGCGGCCCTCGGCGGTGACCGGCATGAAGTCGGTCAGGACCGCCTCGGCGGTCGCGGTGCGGAAGGTGGTCTCCAGGATGTTGGTGCCGGTGAGGTAGCGCTGGACGGCGGCGTACGGCTCGGCGGGCTGGATCAGCCAGGTCCCGCCTCGCTGCGGGTCGAGCAGCGCGGCGAAGACACTGCCGCTGTCGAAGCGGGGGAGGCAGCACCAGTCGATTCCCCCGTGCCGACCCACCAGCGCGGCGCTCTGCATGTCACCGATGAGGCCGTAGTCGGAGATGGTCGGCTGGTCGGCGAAGCTCATCGGCCGGCCTCTGCCCGGGGCAGCCGGGCGGCGCGCGCCGCGGCGAGGCGACGAAGCCAGGCGGCGAAGGTGGCGGGGTTCCGGGTGGTGAAGGCGGCCCCAGGCACCCGGCGACCGATGGCGATGGTCACCGCCCCCGGCGTGAGCGCGCGGAAGGCGTCCTGATCGGTGGTGTCATCGCCGGCGTAGAGCACGGCAGCCTTCTTTCCGCGCCGGAGCCACCGGCGCACCGCGGCACCCTTGTTCACCCCCGGGAGCTGGGCGTCCAGCACCCGGTTGCCATGCAGCACCCGGAGCCCCATCCGGCGGAGGAGCGCGGCGACCTCCCTGACCGTCCGGTGCGCATGCCCCCCCGGCAACCGCAGGTGAATGGCCAGCGACCGGTCCTTCCGCTCCAGCCAGATCCCGCGCCGCCCGGCGAGGAACTGTTCCACCGCCCGCGCCGCCCGCCGCAGCCGGGCGCGGTCGGCGGGGAGCCAGGGCTGGAGCCGGCCGCCTTCGAGGAGTCGGGCGCCGTGATCGCCGAGAATGGCGTCCACCGGCGTGCCGCTGATGCGGGCCACGGCCCGGGCCGAGCGTCCCGAGACCAGCACCACCTCGGCTCCGGTCCGGCGGAGCGCGACGAGCGTGCGCCGGGTGGTGGTGGGTACGCGCGCGCGATCCGGATTCTCCCCCAGCGGCGCCAGCGTGCCGTCGAGATCCAGGAAGAGCAGCGGCCGCTCGGCCCGGACCAGTGAGTGGAAGGCCCGCCGTGCCGCCGGCCCCCGGCCGAGGGGATGGGTCACGCCCGCGGCCGGAGGCGATCTACCTCCGCAAAGATATCGCCCATCCAGTCGTGGATGGTGTGACGCTCGACCCGATGGTGCAGCGCGATGCTGCGCCGCTCACGCTCTTCCGCGGGCAGGGTCAGGACGCGGTACAGCGCATCGGCGGTGGCGCCGATGTCGTAGGGATTGATGAGCAGCGCCTCCTTGAGCTGGCGCGCCGCGCCGGCAAACCGGGACAGCACCAGGACGCCCATCCGCCCCTGCTGGCAGGCGACATACTCCTTGGCCACCAGGTTCATCCCGTCCTGCAGCGGCGAGACGATGCAGACGTCGGCGGCGCGGTAGTACGCCGTCAGGGTGGGATGGTCGAGGCTCTCCCGCACCAGCTCTACCGGCAGCCAGCCGTCCCGCCCGAAGCGGGCATTGACCTCGGCCGCGATGTCCGCGACTTCCTGCTCGAAGGCGGCGTACTCCGGGACGTCGGTGCGGGTGGGGACGCCGACCTGGAGCAGCGTCACCCGGCCGTGCAGCTCGGGGTGCTCGTCCAGCAGCCGGGCGAAGGCGGCGAAGCGGCGCGGGATGCCCTTGGTGTAGTCCACCCGGTCCACGCCGAGCAGCAGCTGGCCGCCGGCGGGCGCCACGCGGCGGCGGAGCTCACGGGCGTGGGCCTCGGTCTCGGGGGTTCGGGCCTGGGCGGCGAAGGCGGCGACGTCGATCGAGATGGGAAATTCGCGCACGTGGGTGCGGCGGCCGCGGTACCGGACCAGGCCCCGGGTGGGCTCCACCACCGCGTCCCGGAACATGCGGCGGGCGCTGTCGAGGAAGTTGCGGACGTCGAGCCCGGTCTGGAACCCGAGGAGGTGGTTGCCCAGGAGCCCGCGCACCAGGGCGCGCGCGTTCGGCAGTACCCGGAGAATGTCCGGCGCCGGCCAGGGGATGTGCCAGAACTGGTGCACGAACAGGTGCCGCACCCGGCGCAGCACGCCCGGCACCAGCGCCAGGTGATAGTCCTGCACCCAGCAGGTGGCGGGCCGGCCCTTTGCCTCCGCGATCGCGGCGGCGGCGAACCGCTCATTCACCTGCCGGTAGGCGAGCCAGCTGGCCGCGTCATACACGAAGCGGGGCAACTGGGCGTGACAGAGGGGCCAGAGGGCGCGATTGGCGGTCTCGAGGTAGTAGCCCACGACCTCTTCCGCGCTGAGCCGCATGCGGCGGAGGCGAAAGCTGGGGGCTTCCGGCGGCAGGCCGATGGTGTCGCCGATGTCGGTGACATCGAAGTCGGCGCTGCCGTGGCCCCACGCGATCCAGGTGCCCCCGGTGGCCGCCATGACCGGCTGCAGCGCGCTGGTCAGGCCGCCGGCGGGCCGTGACACGAGCACCTCGCCAGCCGGGCCGCGCTGGTGCACGTACGGCTCGCGGTTGCTGAGCAGAATCAGGGGCGTGGCGGGGGCCCGCGACAGCCAGCGGAAGATCGCCATGGTCGCAGGGTACCCCCGGCGGGGGCGCGGAGGGAAGCCCCCGGCTCAACTTGCGTCCCCCCTGCGGCGGGGCCACGTTTCGGGCGTCCACTCTACAACACACGTCGGAGGATCAGGATGACGGCTCGGCGGCTCGGCGGCTCGACGGCTCGGGTGCTGCTCGCGGCCCTGGCACTGCTTCAGGCGTGCACCCCGAAGCCCAAGGACCGGATCGCGCTGGTCGGCGGCAACGTCATCAGCGGTGCCGGCGACCCGGTGCTCCGCGACGCGGTCATCGTGGTCCACCAGGGGCGGATCGAGACCGTCGCCCCGCGCGAGGGGTTCGAGATCCCCTCCTCCGCGGAGGAAGTGGACGTCACCGGGTCCTGGATCCTCCCCGGCCTGGTGGACGGCCATGGCCACATCGAGCGCTGGGCGCTGAGCCGCTACGTGATTGCGGGCGTCACCACGGTCCGCGATGTCCACGGCGAACAGGACTCGATCCTGGCGTTGCGGGAAGAGGTGAACCTCGGCGGCCTGGTCGCGCCCCGGGTGTACAGCGCCGGCGCCATGATCGACGGCCCGCCCGCCACCTATCCGTCCGCCACCGAGGTGGCCACCCCCGATTCCGCCCGCCGCGCGGTGGACTCGCGCGCGGTGGCCGATGTGGACTACATCAAGACCTACATCCACGTCACCCCGGCGCTGTTCAAGCCGCTGATCGACGAGGCCAACACCTTCAGCCTCAAGGTCACCGCGCACCTCGGCCTCACCGATGCGCTCACCGCCAGCCAGCTGGGTGTCGCGGCCATCGAGCACCTGAGCGGCGTCCCCGAAGCGGCCAGCCCCAAGCCCGACAAGTTCTACGCCGAGCACCGGGCGGGCTTCTTCCGGGGGTGGACCTACTTCGAGAAGAGCTGGGCCACGCTGGACAGCGCCGCGCTGGCGCGGGTGGCCCAGACCCTCGCGGAACGGAAGGTCGTCCTCATCCCGACCCTGGTGCTGCACGAGACCTTCAGCCGACTCGATGATCCCGCCATCCTCAACCACCCCGACCTGCGCACCATCCCCGACGCCCAGCTGCAGCGCTGGAACCTGCCGGAGATGGTCGCGCGGGCAGGGTGGACGGCCAATGACTACCCCGCCTTCCGCGCCTCGCGGGCCAACCAGGACCTCTTCCTCAGGGAATTCCGCGCGGCCGGAGGGCGGATCGTGGCCGGCACCGACGCCATCAACCAGATGCTGGTGCCGGGGTGGAGCCTGCATACCGAGCTGGAGCTGCTGGTCGCGGCTGGGCTCACGCCGCAGGACGCCCTCGAGACCGCTACCCGCAATGCCGCGCAGCTCCTTGGCGCCGATTCCCTGGGAGTGATCCAGCCGGGCAAGATGGCCGACCTCCTCATCCTGGGATCCAACCCCCTCACCGACATCCGCAACACCCGGACGGTGCAGCGGGTCATGGTCCGCGGCCAGCTCTACAACGCCGACTCGCTCAAGGCCGGCCTGTAGCCGATGGCGTTCGGCCGGGTGCTGCTCGGGTTCGTCGCAGTCGGGGTGTTCTTCCTGGCCTGGAGCCAGGTGGGGCGCCGGCTGGGATCGCGGGGGGAGCCGGCGGCCGCCGTTCCGGCCGGCGTGCCCTGGCCTTCGCTGCTGGTGGAGGCCGGGCTGCTGACGCTGTTCGCCGGACTCTGGTTCGGGAGTCTCGGCAGCGGCGGGGCGGTGCTGCTGTTCCTGATCGTGGGGCTGCTGATGGAGGTGCCGGGCCGGATCCGGGCGCAATCGCTCCGGGCGGTCGCGGTCAAGCCGATGATCGGCGGGGTGCTCCGGATCCTGGTGGCGGGGGTGCTGCTGGGTCTGCTGCTGGGGTAGGCGGCTCGGCGGCGCGCGTTCCTACCCCCTGCCCGCTTCTACCCCACCGCCCGCCACACCCACCAGGCCCCGACCACCATCCCGGACACGCCCACCCCCTGCATGATGCGCCGGCCCAGCGGCACCGAGCGTGCCGCGGCCTGGCGCATCGCATAGGCCGCCACCACCGCGTAGATCGTCATGCCCGCCGTCACCCCGAGCCCGAACGCGGCGAGGTACAGGAGACCGAGATCCACCCGGTGGATCAGGGTGACGGGGAGCAGCGCAACCACCGCGCCGGTCCCGGCCAGCCCGTGCATGAGCCCCACCGCGGTGATCCCGTGCCCGCGGTGATGATGCCCATGCGCGTGGCGGGACTCGTCGTCATGATGATGCCGTGCGGCGGCCGGGTGGTCGGCATCGTGCGGGTGATCGTGGGACGGCGCCGCCGGATGCACATGCAGGTGGGCGTGGTCCCCGTGTTCCGCCGGGGGGTGGAGGTGTAACTTCCGGCTCGAGACGAACGCCCAGAGTCCCAGCAGGAAGAGCATCACCCCGACGACGCCCTCACCGATCGCGTCATACCGGATGGGCCAGCGGAGCCCGGTAACCAGCAGCACCGCGCCGAGCACGATCACCGCCGCCGAGTGTCCCAGCCCCCAGCGGAATCCGAAGCGCGCCGCGTGTGCCGCGGAGGGCTTCCCCGCGACAAACGTGGTGACCGCGATCATGTGGTCGACCTCCAGGGCGTGGAGGAAGCCGAGCATGAGGGCCGTGACGATGGGAACCAGGCTGGACAGCATGGAGGAGGGAATATGACCGACACCCCGATGGATCAGAAGCCCCGCATCCGCCTCACCACGCTCTCGCACGGCGCGGGTTGAGCCTGCAAGCTCGGCTCCGCCGAGTTGGCGCAGGTGCTGCGCCGTCTGCCCGCGATCGGGGATCCCAACATCCTCGTGGACGCGGCCACCCGGGATGATGCCGCGGTCTATCGCCTGAGCGAGAGCCGCGCCCTGGTGGCCACGGTGGACTTCTTCACGCCCATCGTGGACGACGCACGCACCTGGGGGCGGATCGCCGCCGCCAACGCGCTGAGCGACCTCTACGCGATGGGCGCCACACCGCTCTGCGCCCTGAGCCTGGTGGGCTGGCCCCGGGAGAAGCTGCCGCTCGAGCTGCTGGGTGAAGTGCTGGAGGGTCTCGGGGAGGTCGCTCTGGAGGCCGGATGCCCCATCGTGGGAGGGCACTCCATCGACGCGCTCGAGCCCCACATCGGGCTGGTGGCGCTCGGAGAGGCGCATCCCGACCGGCTGCTCACCAATACCCACGGCCGTCCCGGCGACCGGCTGGTCCTCACCAAGCCGCTCGGCACCGGCATCCTGAGCACCGCGCTCAAGCGGGAGCTGATCCAGGAACGCGAGATGGCGGAGGCCATCCTGACCATGACCGCCCTCAACGCCGGCGCCATGCGCGCGGCGCTGGCCCACGGCGTCACCGCCGCCACCGACGTGACCGGCTTCGGCCTGCTGGGCCACCTCGCGAACGTGGTGGCCGGCAGCGGGGTCGGCGCGGAGCTGTGGCTCGACCGGATTCCCCTGCTGCCCCGGGTCCGGGAGTTCGCGGCCCGCGGCGTGGTGCCGGGCGGCTCGCAGCGGAACCTCGCGGCCGCGGTGGGAGTGGAGTGGGAGGACGGCATTCAGCAGGAGGATCGCCTGCTCCTGGCCGATGCCCAGACCTCCGGCGGGCTGCTGCTGGCGGTGGCGCCCGACCGGCTGGCGGCGCTCCGCGCGGCGCTCGCCGCCGAAGGAACCCTGGCCTCCAGCGAGATCGGGACGCTCACGGCCGAACGCGGCGCGGTGCGGGTCCGGCGGAGCGTGCCCTGATGCGCTGGTCCCCCGAACGCCTGGACCAGCTGGAACGCGCGGTGCGGGACGGACGGCGGGTCGTCGTGTCCCGCCGGGGGACGGAGTACATCGTGATCGCGGTGCGCCTGGCGACCGAGCGTTCCCGGGACGCCTTCATCGGCCGGCTGCCGATGACGGGCGACGAAGTCGTCTTTGTGCTGGATGAGGTGGATGCGTTTCAGGTCGTCTGATCCCCTCCCCTCCTTGACACCCCCGGTCCGGACCCCCACCCTCAGGCCATGTTCACTTCCCTCCTCGTGGGACTGGATGGCTCCCCCCAGGCCCAGGTGGCGCTGGCGCAGGCGATGGTCATCGGACAGCGGTTCCGGTCCCGCATCCTCCTGACGCACATCTCCCTTCCCCCCGGGAAGACCTCGGAGATGTCGCTCGGCGCGCCATGGATGGAGTGGACCCCGGGCAACGCCCCCTCGACCCGCCGCGAGCACGACCAGGCCGCCCAGCTCATGCTGGACGACGCCGCCGGCGCGATCCGCCGCGCCGGCCTGGAGGTGGAGACGGCGTGGCGCGAGGGTGATGTGGTGGAATCGCTGCGGGTGCTGGCGGAGCAGGTCGGCGTGGTCGTGGTGGGGCGTGCCGGCTTCCGCGCCGGGGGGGACGCGCTCGGCCCCGATACCCGGGAGCTGATCCGCCGCTCGCCGCGGCCGGTGCTGGTCTGCGGCCGGCGACCCACGCCGATGGACCGGGTGCTCGTAGCCTACGCCGGCGGCCCCGCGAGCGAGGGGGCGCTGGCCTTCGCCGGACGGTTTGCCAGCATCACCGGGGCGCATCTCGACGTGGTGCATGTGGCGGAGGACGACGAGCGGGGCCGGCAGACGCTGGCGCGGGCGTCGGGGGCGCTCTCCATGGCGCCACTCGACTTCGAGACCCACCTGGTCGAGGGAAAGCTGGAAACCGCGATCCCGGCGATGATCGCCAGGCTCGGGGCCGATGCCCTCTTCGCGGGCGCGCACCGGGAGGAGGCGGGGTGGCTCGTGCCATCGCATACCGAGGTTATCTTGCGGGCGACCGAGATTCCCGTGCTGGTCCACCTGCAGACCACCTCCCCTGGTGCCCGCGTCTCCACTGCCCATCGCCGTACTGCACCTTGATGAAAGCTGCCTTGGGAACGGCCAGGACCGCGCCACCCCGGGCGGCGCCGGCGGCCTGATCGAGGCCCGCGCCGGCGGCGCCATCCAGCGCCGCGACTTCCACATTCACGCCCCCGACACCACCAACAACCGCATGGCGCTCGCCGGCGCCATCGCCGCACTGCAGCTCCTGGCCGGCAAGGGCAAGCGGCTCGACGTGCTGCTGGTCTCGGATTCCGAGTACCTGGTCAAGGGGATGCGGGAGTGGGTGCCGGGCTGGATCGCGCGGGGCTGGACCCGGAAGGGCGGCGCCATCGAGAACCTTGAGCTGTGGCGGGTGCTGGTGGATTCCGCCCGGCGCCATCGGGTGCAGTTCGGCTGGGTCCGCGGCCACAAGGGGCACCCGAAGAACGAGTACGCCAATGATCTCGCCGTCATGGCGGCCACGGAGCAGGTCACCAGCCAGGGCGCGGTCGAGTCCGGCTTCGGTGCGTGGCTGGAGGGAAAACGGAAGCTCGGGCTCTACCAGGAGTACGATCCGGACGCGAGCTTTGCCGCGCTGGAGCGGCGGGTGCAGGCGGGAGAATCGTTCCCGATGCGGCTGGAAGAATGAGCCGGGGGCGGCCGGTAGGAGCTGAGCAGTAGGGGCGACCGGCCGGTCGCCCCTGCTGCTCCGCCCCTACGATTGCCGCCGCCGGCCGCCGAAGCCGAGCGTGAGCCGGACCCGCCCCGTGACCAGGTCCGAGGGCGCGGAGTAGGCCTCCCCCGAGAGCAGGATCCCATCGGACAGCGCCAGCGTCAGGCCACCGAAGGCGGTGATCCGGCTGAGGTTCACCTTCACCTTCTGGTCGTTGCGCTGTCCCAGGGAATCGCGATAGCTCACCTGGAAGCGCGGGTGGAGGATGTTGTATCCGCCGCCCACGTAGGGACGCACCCTCCCCTGCATCAGCGGCACGGTGAATCCCATCTCCACCCCGAAGATGTTGGGCGCGAACTTGTCGTCCGAGGTGGTGCCACCGAAGCAGGGGCTCGTCGCGTCCTGACTGGCGCCCTCCGGGCAGGTGATCGGCGCCCGGACGCTTCCGATCGTGGCGTGAATCCGGCCGCTGAACATCCCGCCCTTGGCGTTCATCGGGATGGTCCGCGACAGCGCGAAGCTCCACAGGTTCGGCTTGACCCCCTGGATCCGGACCGGCGGGACCCAGCTCACCTCCATCATGACGCCATCGCCGAGCACGAATCCCACCCGCGGCCGCGGCAGGACCTGCGCCACATTCCAGTGCTCCGGTCCCGCCGTGGGCCGGCAGCGGACCGGGGTGCGCAGCCGGGCGGAGGCATCGGGGAGGTAGGCGCCCTCGACGCTCCACTGCACCGAGCCGGGACGGTAGATCCACGGCGCCTGCGCCATGCTGTAGGCCAGCGGGACCGAGAAGTGCGCGAAGAGATTCGCCTCGCGGGAGCTGCCGGACGGGCTGCAGTTCCCCTGGGCGGCGAGTGGCGCCCCGATCATGACGCTGCCGAGGAGAATCGGGAAGGCGCGCATCGCTGGTCCTTGCTTGACACTGCGGGAAGCCGGCTCTAGTCTCACCTGTGCAATGACCGACCTCGAACGGCTGTTCCGGCGGCTGGTGGATAACCTAATCGCGATTGACCCGGCACGCCTGCACCGGCCGCTCGCGCTCGGTGACCTGCTTGGCTCCGTCATGCCCTACCGCACCAACCGCCGCTCCCTCCAGATCGACACCGTCGAGGACTACGAGATGCTGGTGCTCCGTCTCGCGGCCGGCGAAGGGGGCTTCGTGCGGCTGCAGTCGGAGGACATCGCGCAGGTGTTCCGCGACCAGCTGGAGAGCCCCAACCCCGACCTCGAAGTGCTGCGCGAGCACGCCAGGGCGGACCTCGTCCTCGGTACCGAGCCGCTGGCGCACGCCCTCGGCCCCGGGCCCGACGAGTCCTACGCGCCCCCCGAGGACGAGTTCGACTTCCCGGTGCTCTCCAGCCCGGGGCCGGACATCGAGCCGGCGGAGCCGCCAGCCCGCCGCAACCTCGAGCTCTCCACCACTGACGCTCCCCTGCGCCGCACCGACCCCACGCCGCGGCGCACCGAGGCGCCGGTGCGCCCGCTGTTCACCGCCGAGCCGGTGCTGCCCGCCCCGCCGATGGTTCCACCGCCCCCGCGCATCACCGCCGAGCCGGAGCCCGCCCCCGCCCGGAGCCGCGACTCCGGCGCCCGTTGCGGCTTCTGCGGTGGGCACCTGCCCGCGGGCCGCACGGTGCACTTCTGCCCCCACTGCGGCCAGAACCAGAGCTTCACCCGCTGCCCCGAGTGCCAGGCGGAACTCGAGCTGGGGTGGAAGCACTGCATCGGCTGCGGCCACCCCGTCGGCGAGGGATAGCCGGGGCTGTCACCTCCAGCCCGATGCCTCCGTAGGGCACCCGCCGCCCGGGGCACTCCCGCCGGGCATACACTTCTCTTACACCCGCGACCCATGACACTGCGACACCTGATCCTGCCGCTGGCACTCCTCATCCCTTCCGTCGCCACCGCAGCACTTGGCGCCCAGGCCGCGCCGGCCCCGGCGACCGCCCCCCAGCCCGCCGCCAACCCCGCCGATGTCGCCTCCGAAGACGCGATCATCGCGGCGCTCTATGACGTGATCTCGGGCCCCGCCGGCCAGAAGCGCAACTGGGACCGGATGCGCTCCCTGTTCCAGCCGGGGGCGCGCCTGATTCCCACCTTCAAGGCGCAGGACGGAAGCTGGCAGCAGCGCACCTGGACGGTGGACGAATACATCACCACGGCCGGCGCCACGCTGGAGCAGCGCGGCTTCTTCGAGATCGAGGCGGCGCGCAAGACCGAGCGCTTCGGCAACATGGTGCAGGCCTGGAGCACGTACGAAAGCCGCTGGAAGCCGGAGGACGAGAAGCCGTTCCAGCGCGGGATCAACAGCATCCAGATGCGGTACGACGGCACGCGCTGGTGGATCGTCACCGTGTTCTGGCAGGGAGAAACACCGGAGCATCCGATCCCCGAGAGGTACCTCAAGTAGCGGCCCCGACTGCCCCAAACTCCGCCCGCCCGGGTTGGGTGGCCAACCAGCCGCCCAACCCGTTGTTGCGTATGAACTTCCCCCTGCTCGACTTCACACCTGTCTCCCGGCGATATTTCGGGCCCTGAACCGTCCCTTCCTTATATAGGGAGCCCGCAATGCCCACTCAGGGGCACCCGGCCGACGTCTTCATCCTGAGCGGCGTACGCACCGGCTTCGGCAGCTTCGGCGGCACGCTCAAGGATCTCTCCGCCACCGACCTCGGCGTGCACGCCGCGAAGGGCGCCATCGAGCGCGCCGGGATCCAGCCCGCCGACATCGATCACGTGGTCTTCGGCAACGCGCTGCAAACCAGCGCCGACGCGATCTACCTGGCGCGGCATGTGGCGCTCCGGAGCGGCTGCCCCGTGGAGACTCCCGCCGTCACGGTGAACCGGCTCTGCGGCTCGGGGTTCGAGGCCATCATCCAGGGCGCCCAGCAGATTCTGTTAGGCGAATCCGCCGCGGTGCTGGCGGGCGGGGCCGAATCGATGAGCCAGGCCCCGCACGTGGTGCGCGGCGCCCGCTGGGGCATCCGGCTCGGGCCGCCCGCCCCGCTCGAGGATGCGCTGTGGGAGGCGCTCAAGGACAGCCAGTGCGGACTCTCCATGGCGGAGACCGCCGAGAAGCTGGCGACGCAGTACGGGCTGGCACGGAGCGCGGTGGACGAGGTCGCCCTGCTGAGCCAGCAGCGCGCCCGGGAGGCCTGGGGCTCCGGCGACTACCGTGACGAGGTCATCCCGGTGCCGATCTCCAACCGGAAGACGAAGCAGGCGGAGCCGTGGGCGGCCGATGAGCACATGCGGCCCGACACCACCGCGGAGGCACTGGCCAAACTGCCACCCTACTTCCGGAAGGATGGCGTCGTCACCGCCGGCAACGCGTCCGGCATCTCCGACGGCGCCGCCGCGCTGGTCGTCGCGGGGTCGGCAGCCGTGAGGGCGCGGGGCTGGAAGCCGATCGGTCGAATCGTGGCATGGGCCACCGCCGGCGTGGATCCCAGCATCATGGGCATCGGCCCGGCGCCGGCGGCGCGCAAGGCGCTCCAGAAGGCCGGCATGACCCTCCCCCAGATGGACCTGATCGAAGTGAACGAGGCCTTCGCGGCGCAGTATCTCGCGGTGGAAAAGGAACTGGGCCTCGACCGGGGGCGCACCAACGTTGAAGGCGGCGCGATCGCGCTGGGGCACCCGCTGGCCGCCAGCGGCGCCCGCCTCACCCTGCACCTGGTGCATGCCCTGCGGCGCACCGGCAAGCGGTTCGGCCTGGCCAGCGCCTGCATCGGTGGCGGCCAGGGGCAGGCCGTGATCGTCGAGGCTCTCTGATGCCCGGCGATCTCCCCGCCCGGATCGACCGCGCGGCCATCGAGCGGATCATCCAGCGCGCCACGGAACTGCAGACCGGCGAGCGGGATATCTCGGACGGCATGAGCGCCGACGAGGTCGTGGGGCTCGGGAAGGAGGTCGGCATCCCGGAGCGGTACCTCCGGCAGGCCATCCTCGAGGAGCATGGCCGGGTGGAGGCGCCCGCGGCCCGCGGACTCCTCGACAAGACCTTCGGCCCCGCCACCGTCGCGGCCCAGCGGGTGGTGGCCGGGACGCCGGACGAGGTGACTCTGCGGCTGCGCGAGTACCTGGAGCGGGAAGAGGTGCTCACCATCCAGCGGGAGCTGCCGGGGCGCATCACCTGGGAGCCGCTCCGCGGCATCGAGGCGGTGCTGCGCCGCTCCACCGCGGCGTTCGGCGGCCGCAAGGCGCTGATGCTCAACAATGCTCAACTGGTGACGGCCACCGTCACCGCGCTCGAACCGGGCTACTGCCACGTGAGCCTGACCGCCGACCTCGGCAGCACGAGGCAGGGGTTCATTATCGGCGTCGCGGCAACGGGCT
Source organism: uncultured Gemmatimonadaceae bacterium (assembly GCA_964585655.1). Lineage (GTDB taxonomy): Bacteria > Gemmatimonadota > Gemmatimonadetes > Gemmatimonadales > GWC2-71-9 > JADJOM01. The sequence goes on from CAZPER010000011.1 coordinate 15,628, forward strand.
TCGTCGGCGGGAGCGCGGCGGTGGTGCTCGGCGTGCTCTCCCCCCTGGCGTGGCTGCCGGCCGCGCCGCTGGTACTCGCCGCAGGGATCGCCTACATCGTGAAGGGGCAGTACCGGCCCGCGGCTGAACGTGCCCTCCTCGGGGTGGAGCGGGCGCTGGACCATGTGGAGCGGGGCAAGATCAAGCCCGCGCACCAGCTCGGCCCCGGGGCACCCGGGGTGCTCGGCTCCATCCTCGAGGAAGTCCGCAAGGCAATCAAGCCATGATCGGTATCGTTTCGGTGCTCGGCTCGGGGCTCATGGGGAGCGGGATTGCGCAGTCGGCGGCCACGGCGGGGTACCGGACCATCGTGCGGGACGTGGCACAGGGGCCGCTGGACCAGGCCCGCACGGGAATCGCGAAATCGCTGGCGAAGTTCGTGGAGAAGGGAAAGCTCACTGCCGCGCAAGGCGACGACGCGCTGGCCCGGATCGAGTTTACCACCGACCTGGCGCGGGCCGCGCACGCCGACCTGATCATCGAGGCGATCACCGAGGACCTGGCCCTCAAGAACGACCTGTGGCGAGCGCTCGATCCCCTCGCCCCGGCGGCGACGATCTTCGCCTCCAACACCTCGAGCCTGCCCATCGCCGCGATGGCGGCCGCCACGACGCGGGCCGACCGGTTCGTGGGGCTCCACTTCTTCAATCCCGTGCCGCTCATGCCGCTGGTGGAGGTGGTCCGGGCCGTGACCACGAGCGCAGACACCTTCGACCGCGCCTTCGCGTTCGCGAGGAGCCTCGGGAAGGAGCCGGTGACGGCGAAGGACACCCCCGGCTTCATCGTCAATCTGCTGCTGGTGCCCTACATTCTGGACGGCATCCGGGCGCTGGAGCGCGGAGTGGCGTCCACCGCCGACATCGACACCGCCATGCGGCTCGGCGCCGGCCATCCGATGGGGCCGCTCACCCTGGCCGACTTCGTGGGGCTCGATACCCTCGCGAGGATCGGCGACATCATGTTCCAGGAGTACGCCGAGACGCGGTACGCGACGCCCCCGCTGCTGCGGCGGATGGTGACGGTGGGGATGTTTGGCCGGAAGTCGGGGCGCGGGTTCTATGATTACACCGTTGACCCGCCCAAACCGAATGCATAGGGGCCTTGTGACACGACGCATCCTGCTGCTCCTGCTCCTCGCCGCCTGCAGCCCCTTCACCACCCGCCCCTATTTTCCCCCGGTGACCGGCGCCGCCCAGGCGGAGATCGAGCTCGACCTGGAGGACGCGACCGAGACGCTCGCCGCGGTGCTCCGATCCGATTCACTCCCCGTGACCCAGGTGGAACTGCGGGACGGCTACATCGAGACCGCCTGGTTCGACGCCAACACCAAGGCGCCCACCGACGCCCGGCGACTTGGCCCCGACGTGGTCCAGATCCGGGCCTGGGTGGACCCGAGCCGGCAGGGCTACAGCGTGCTCACCGTCGAAACCGTCTACCGCCCCCTTGCCGACCCGAGCCTCTCCCCACGCGATCTCGACCGCCAGGTTCCTCCGGACCATGTCGTCGGCAAGCGGGTGACGGAGATCGTCACCGAGCTGGCCCGGCTGTACTCCAGCGAGGCGCCGCCCGCGCCGTGAGGGGCTGACGTGGAAGCCTCCGCCGCTCCGGCCGCCGCGCGGACGGCGCCACCCGGGGTGGATGCCGGATCGGACTGGGCGTTCTGCCGGGCCATCCTCCCCCGGGTCTCCCGCACCTTTGCGCTCGGCATCCGGCTGTTGCCGGCGGAGCTGTCGCGGCCGGTGGCGGTGGCGTACCTGATCTGCCGGATCGCGGACACCGCGGAGGACCATCCCGCCCTCTCCGTGGACGCGCGCCGCGCCCTGCTGGCAGAAGTGGACCGGGCCCTCAGCGATCCGGCAGCGACCTTTACCGGCATCCGGGCCGTAACCTGGCCCGATGACCTCGACCTCGGCGGCCTGATGGGGGAGGCGGACCGGGTACTGCGGGAGTTCCGGCGGCTCCCACCCGGGGACCAGGCGGCGGTGACGCCTTGGGTGCAGGAGATGGTGCGGGGCATGGCCAGCTGCCTGCGTCCGCCGAGCGGTGGCCCGGCGCCGCTCCTCGATACCCTGGCGGAGCTCCGCCGCTACTGCTGGTATGTGGCGGGCACGGTCGGTCACCTGCTCACGGCTCTCTTCACCCGGCACATCGGCGGCATCGGCGCCGCCCGCCTGGAACGGCTGGAGCGGCTGGCGCCGCAGTTCGGGCTCGGCCTCCAGCTCACCAACATCATCCGGGACATCGCCGACGATCACCGCCATGGCCGGAGCTTCATCCCAGTCGAGCTGTGGCAGGGGGCGGGGATCGCTCCGGAGCAGTTCGGCAAACCCGAGGCGGCCCGGCAGGCGTGGGCCATGGTGGAGCCGCTGCTGGCCGAGACGGAGCGCTGCCTCGAGGATGCGCTCGACTATTCAACCGCCCTCCCCCGCCACGCCATCCGGGTGCGGGTGTTCTGCCTGACCAGCCTCTTCTTCGCCTGCCGGACGATCGCCCTGATCCACGCCCAGCCGGCCCGGCTGGTCGGAGGAGAGCGGATCAAGATGCCGCGCAGCGAGGTCTACGCGATCCTGCTCGCCACCGCGCTGCTTGCCCCCTGCAACTGGGCGCTCCGGCTCTACTACCGGCGGCTGATCGGCGGCCCGCGGCCCGGAGCGGCCGCGCTGGACCGGCCGTGAGTGCCACGGGCACCCCGGCGCTCCACACCGAGCCGCGGGTACGCGCCGCCTACTCCGAGGGCGCGGGGATCTACCGCGTGGTGCCACAGGCGGTGGCACTCCCCGCCTCCGTGGAAGAGCTCACCGCCCTGATCCGGTGGGCCCGCGAGACCGGCACCCCCCTCACCGCGCGCGGCGCCGGCAGCGGGATTCCGGGGAACGCCGTGGGCTCCGGGGTGCTGGTGGACCTCCGGGAACGGATGCCCCGCCGGCTCGAGCTCGATGCCGCCGGCGCCACTGCCATCACCAGCGCCAACATCACCCAGCAGGAACTGAACGAGGCCGCCCGTCCCCACGGCCTCCGCCTCCCCCCTGACCCCTCGAGCAGCCGGTGGGCCACCCTCGGCGGTATGGTCGCCACCAATGCCGCCGGCGCGCGCACGGTGCGGTATGGGCCGGCCCGGGCGTGGGTGGCGGGGGTGGAGATTGTCACCGCGGATGGGGAGCTCGGGTGGGTGGAGCGGGAAGGGAGGACGACGGGAGGACGGGACGACCGGACGCTGGCCGCCATTCGGAGGTTCGAGCGGGAGGCCGCGCCGGCGATCCGCGCCGCCGCGGATCTGGTCCGGGCCCGATTCCCCAAGGTGCGGAAGAACACCGCGGGCTATGCCCTGGACCGGTGGCTCGACTCCGGCGATGACCTGGACCTGCTGATCGGCTCCGAGGGGACGCTGGCGTTCATCACCACGATCCGCTGGCGACTGGCGCCGATCGCGCGGGCCCGGACCGGACTGCGGGTCTCGCTCCGGTCGCTTGACGACCTGGAAGAGGCGGTGCGGGCGCTGGTGGCACTCGATCCCTCCGCGGTGGAGCTGCTCGACCGGACCTTCCTGGACCTGGTCGGCATGGCAGGAGGCCAGCTCGCCGCCCCCCCAATTGCCCAATCGCCCAATCGCCCGGTCGCCGAGGCCATTCTCCTCGTTGAATTCGAACGGGAGACCGACGCCGCGGCCCGCGGTGTGGTCGGGGACGCGGTCCGGGCGGTCGGCGGCCTCGCCACCGATGTGGAGACCGCCCTTACCCCCGAGGAGGAGCACCGGCTCTGGGCGCTGCGCCACGCGGCGAGCCCGATCCTGGCCAGCCTGCCGCCGGGGCGGCGCTCGCTGCAGGTGATCGAGGATGGCTGCGTCCCCCTCCCCCGGCTGGGCGAGTATGTGCGGGCCATCCGGGAGGCCGCCGCCCGGCAGGAGATCGCCGTGGTGATCTTCGGCCATGCGGGGGATGGCAACGTGCACGTGAACGCGCTGCCGGAGGTCGGGCGCCCCGACTGGCTCACCCGGGTGGGGGAGCTGTACCGGGAGGTGAGCGACGCGGCGATCCGGCTGGGTGGCACCGTCAGCGGCGAGCACGGCGATGGCCGGCTGCGGGCGCCGCTGCTCGAGGCCCAGTACGGTCCCGAGGTCATGGCCCTGATGCGTGGGGTCAAGACGGCGTTTGATCAGGATGGTATCTTGAACCCCGGCGTGAAGCTCGAAGCCGGGCTCGCCCCCCTCGCCGCGCTCAAGCTGGGCCCCGATGCCGCGCCGATTCCGGACGATATCGGCCGGGCGCTCCGGGAGATCGAACGGACCGGGGGATACGCCCGGAGCAGGCTCGAGATCGCCGGTACTGAGGGGAACGGGGAACAGTGAACGGCGAACGGGGCCTCCCCCGGAGCCCTCCGTCCCATTCCCCGTTCCCCGTTCCCCGTTCCCCGTTCCCCGTTCCTCGTTCCCCGTTCCCCGTTCTCCGTTCCCCCGTTCCCTGGTAGTCCCGACCCATGGACATCATCCAAGCCCCCCGGATCACCCTCCTCGCCCGGCCCCAGTTCCTGGAACCCGAGCATCTCCCGGTCCAATGGAAGGGGGACAGCTCGGACGGCGAGAAGCTGGCGGAGTTCGCCGGCCGGATCTGCTACATGAGCCAGCACAATCCGGCGGGCCGGACCACGGCGGATTACCTGGAGAACATCCTGCGGCAGGGGCACGGCTCGGTGTTCGAGCACGCCGTCTACGTCCTGCTTATCGAGGGGATCAGCCGCTCCTGCAGCCATGAACTGGTGCGCCACCGGGCGGGGTTCGGGTACTCCCAGCTCTCCCAGCGATACGTGGACGAGTCCCACGCGGCCTTTGTCATGCCCCCGGCGATCATCGGGGACGCGATGCTGGAGCGGGAGTGGACCGGCCAGGTCCAGGCGGCGCAGCAGGCCTACGTCCAGGCGGTGGACCACCTGATGGAGAAGTACAGCTGGGTGGAGGACAAGGTCCACCGGCGGAAGATGTCCCGGGAGGCGGCGCGCAGCGTCCTGCCCAACGCCACCGAGGTGAAGATCGTGGTGAGCGGGAATATCCGGGCCTGGCGTACGATGCTCGAGCTGCGGCTGGGGGAGGGGGCGGAGCTGGAGATCCGGCGCATGGCGATCGGCTGCCTGCGGGCCCTCAAGGCGGAGGCACCCTCGTTCTTCGCCGATTTCGAGATCTACAAGGCGGGAGACGGGACAGAGGCCGGACGGGTGGGGTATCACAAGGTCTGAGTGAAGCGAGAACGGGGAACGGAAGACGGGGGTTCGCGGCATGCGAGCCCCCGTGCTTCGTTCCCCGTTCCCCGTCGACCAAACTTCGGAAAGAAAGTGTCAAAAAAACTATTGTGTGTTTGGGAAGTGTTTCTTACTTTAGATATGTAATCTGCAAGACACCGCGTCGGCTCGCTCCAGATGGGCGGCCTTTTTTGCGAAGAACGCGGGGACCCGACGCAGAGAGGATCGTTTGGCAGTTCGCATAGGACTTGCCTTCAACCTGAGACCGGAAGCACCGGCTGCCACCGCCGGGGCCAGCATCGCCTCCCCCTCCAATTCCGGTTCCTCACGCGATCTCCGCTACGACCTGCCCCAGCCTGATCTCTACGCCGAGTGGGATGAACCGGCGACGATTGAAGCCGTCGAGCGCGCGCTCCGGCCCCTGGGCGAGGTCATCCGGCTCGAGGCGGTGGCCGACTTCCCCGCCAAGCTGGCCAAGGCGCGCCCCGATTTCGTCTTCAACATCGCCGAGGGGCTCTACGGGCCCAACCGCGAGGGGCACATCCCGGCGATCTGCGAGTTCATGGGGGTGCCCTACAGCGCCTCGGACCCGCTGACCCTCTCCCTGGCGCTGCACAAGAGCCGGGCGAAGGAGATGCTCCAGCTCCGCGGGGTGCCGACCGCTCCCTTCCTGCTGGCCCGGACCGTGGCCGACGCCCGGAACTGCACCCTCCCCTTCCCGCTCTTCGCCAAGCCGGCGTTCGAGGGGTCGGGCAAGGGCGTGAGCGTCAAGAGCCTCTGCACCACCCGGAAGGAGCTGGTGAAGCAGGTGGATTACCTGCTCTCCACCTACCGGGAGCCGGTGCTGGTGGAGACCTACCTGCCGGGAGCGGAGTTCACGGTCGCCATCCTGGGCAACGGCAAGGACGCCCGCTGCCTCCCCATCGTGGGCATGCAGTTCAACGAGCTCCCCGAGGGCGCCCCCCCGATCTACGGCTACGAAGCCAAGTGGATCTGGGACCGCCCCGACGACCCGCTGGAGATCTTCGAGTGCCCGGCGCGGGTGCCGGCGCGGCTCGCCACCCAGATCCGGGCCGCGGCCCTGGGCGCCTATCACGCCCTCGAATGCCGCGACTGGTGCCGGGTGGACATCCGCTGCGACGCGGACGGGACCCCGAACGTGGTCGAGCTCAACCCCCTCCCCGGGATTCTCCCCGATCCCCGGGACAACAGCTGCTTCCCCAAGGCGGCGCGCGCGGCCGGCATGAGCTACGACGAGCTCCTCCGGACCGTGGCCGACATCGCCTGGCGGCGGATCAGCGGACGTTCACTCCTGGCAGAGGCGGCTGCGTGAAGGTTGCGGTTCTGTACGATGGCGGCTGGGATGAATGGGACGCGAAGGACGTGGCGTCCGTCTGGGAGAGCGTCAAGGAAGTCCAGTCGGCCCTCCGGGGCCGGGGCTACGAGACCTGCTCCATCCCCGTCCGCGCCCCGAACGACTTCTCCTGGCTCCCCAAGGTCCGCCGCGCCGACGCCGTCTTCAATCTCTGCGAGGGGATCGGCGGGCATTCCCGGTTCGAGGACTTCGTGGTGGCCACCCTGGAGCTGACCGGGGTGCCCTACACCGGCTGCCGCCCCTGGGCGGTGAGCGTGGCCCACCGGAAGCACGTCGCCAACACCATCCTGGCCCGGAGCGGGACCCCGATCCCCCCTTTCGTGGTCTGCGACGGCAACAAGATCCCCGCCGACCTCACCCTGCCGGTCATCGTGAAGCCCGCCGCCGAGGATGCCAGCGTCGGGATCGACGCCGGCTCCGTGGTCACCAGCAAGCGCGCCCTCCGGAAGCGGCTGGCGGAGACGGTGGAACAGTGGGAGACGGTCCTGATCCAGGAGTACGTGGCGGGCCGCGAGTTCAATATCGGCTTCGTCGGGGACCAGGTCCTGCCCATCGCCGAGCTCTGCTTCGACAACATGCCGGAGGGGAGCTGGCCCATCCTGACCTACGCCGCCAAGTGGGACGTGGGGAGCCCGGAGGACCTGGGCTCGGTGCCGGTCTGCCCCGCCGCGGTCACCCCCGAGCTGCAGAAGCGGATGGTCACCGTCGCTCGGCAGGCGTGGGAGGAGTTGTGCGGCGCCGAGGGGTATGGCCGGGTGGACCTCCGGGTGGACGCCGCGGGCCAGCCGTTCGTGCTCGAGGTGAACCCCAACCCCGACATCTCCGACTCCGCCGGCCTCTCCCGGATGGCCAAGGCCTTTGGCTGGGAGTACGACGACCTGATCTGCCGCATCGTGGACGAGGCCCTCTCCCGCTCCAGCAGCCGCCAGGCAGCCGCCGCCCTGGTCGCCCCCGCGCTCCCGGCACAGTGACCCCCCGCGTCGGGCCTCGTCTTCGGGACCTGACGAGCGCCGACGCGGGCCGCATCCTCGACATCACCCGCGCCACCGGCGTCTTCCGCGAGGAGGAACTGGCCATCGCGGACGAAGTCTTTCATGATGCCGTGGCGCCCACCGGGCCGTCGGGGGGGCTCGGAGCAGGGTCGGAGCTGCAGCTCCGACCCTACTACGCGTTGGGGGCGGAGGTGGGCGGCGACTTGGTCGGGTGGATCTGCTGGGGGAAGACCCCCTGCACCGAGGGGACCTGGGATCTCTACTGGCTGGCGGTCGATCCGGCGGCCTACCGGGGCGGGGTCGCCAGCGCGCTGGTCACGGAAATGGAACGACGGCTCGGCGGGGTAGCCCGGCTCATCTCGGTGGACACCTCCGGCCGCCCCGACTACGGCCCCACCCGCGCCTTCTACCTTGCCCGCGGCTATCACGAGGTGGCGCGGGTCCCCGATTTCTACGCTCCTGGAGATGACCAGGTCATCTTCACCAAGGCGCTCTGACCCGCCCGCCCTACCGCAGTAGTGGCTTTCCCCCCTGCAGCACCACCTCTCCCCCCTTCATCACGAACTCCGGCGTCAGGAAGCTCCGCAGGTCGGCGAGGGCGTCCCCCCGGATGGCCACGATGTCGGCGAACTTCCCCGGCGCCAGGCTGCCGAGCTCCCGGTCCCAGTCCATCATGCGGGCAGCCTCGATCGTAGCGGACTGAATGGCCTGCATCGGGGTCATGCCGTAGCGCACCATGTAGGGGAGCTGGGCGGCGTTGAGCCCGTGGGGAAAGACCCCGGCATCGGTGCCGTAGGCGATCCGCACCCCCAGCCCGACCGCTTTCCGGAAGGCCGTCCGCTGGGTCTCGGTGGTTTCCCGGTTCTTCCGCAGGATCTCCGCCGACCAGCCGTCCCGGGCGCCGACCGAGTCGATGTAGTCGCCGTTGAAGATGTCGGCCACCAGCCAGGTGCCCTGTTGCCGCATCAGGTCGAGGGCCTCGTCGTCCGCCAGCGACCCGTGCTCGATGCTCCGGACCCCCGCCCGCACCGCCCGCTTGATCCCCTCCGCCCCGTGGGCATGCGCCGCCACGAACGTCCCATAGTTGCCCGCCTCCAGGACCGCCGCGCGGAGCTCGTCCTCGGTGTACTCCGGGGTGCCCGGCAGGGTGCCGGGGGCCAGCACCGCTCCAGTGGCGATGATCTTGATGAAGTCCGCCCCCCCGTTGAGCAGCTCCCGCACCCGTTGCCGCACCTCGGTTGCCGAGTTGGCGACGCCGCGGCGGAAGTCGGGCGGCGGGATGACGTCCGGGGCGAGCCCGGTGACCTCGCCGCCGCCGCTCGACACGGTGACGTAGGCGGCGGCCACCTTCATCCGGGGCCCGGGCACGGTGCCGTCGTTGATCGCGTTCCGGAGGGCGGCGTCCACGTAGGCCCGATAAGTGCCGACGTCCCGCACCGTGGTGAACCCGGCGAGGAGCGTGGCCCGCGCGTGGCGCACCCCGGTGAAGGCGTTCTGTGCCGCGCTGGTGGTGAGCGGGTCGGCGCTGCTGGCGCCCTGGATCGGGTCGGCGAGGTGGGTGTGGACGTCGATCAGCCCCGGCAGCACGGTGGCGCCGGAGAGGTCAATGACCCGGGCGCCGCGCGGGATCGGCTGGCTGCCCGGCTGCACCGCCTCGATCCGGTCGCCCCGGATCAGGATGACCTGGTTGGCGCGGACCTCGCCGCGCTCGACATCCACCAGCCGGCCGGCGCGGATGGCGGTGAGGTCCTGGGCGGACGCGCCCACCGGCGCGAGGAGCAGGAGGCAAAGCAGCAGTCGAGCCGTCGGGGCGACCAGCCGGTCGCCCCGACGGCAGCCCCCGGAGGGGGCGAATCGGGAATCGGGGATCATCGCAGCTCCGCAAACTTGTCCCGCGCCGCCCGCAGCCGCTCCAGCACCTCACGCCTTTCCTGCGCGGTATTCCACCCCGGATGCGACTCCGCCGCCGGCACCAGCCGGTCGATCCACCGCAGGAAATACTCGGCGTCGGACGGGCTTCGCACCGGCTTCCCGGCCACCGTCACATACACCGGACTGGTGCTGGCAAAGGGGTAGAGATCGAGGATGGGCTCCGCCGGCTGGGGGCTCCACGCCCGGAGCACGAACCAGCCGCTGGCCGCCACCGGCACCATGATGGTGGTGTCGGCGCTGGTCCGGTCTCCGCGCAGGGGGATGGTGGCCACCACCTCCCCGCCGCCGATCACCTCGAGGTGCTCCACCGGCACGTTGGAACGGAGCATGATCTTGAGCGGCAGCCGGTGGCTTCCGGCCGGAAGCGTCACCTCGCCGCCGGGTCCGACCCCCCCGGCAGTGAACTGCAGCACCGGCCCGTTGGTCACGAAGGTCTTCCCGGCCTTGAGGGCAGCGTACCACCGGCCCCGGTCCAGCGGAATTGGGGACTCCACGTACACCCGGGTGGTGCCGAGCGGGCCGCGGAGGCTGGCGTAGTTGGTCATGGCGTCGGTGCCGGCGCCGGCCGGGACCCGGAAGCCGCAATTGAGCAGTCGGTACCAGACCTGCGAGGTGATGAGGTGGTCGCTGAAGCCCATCACCTCCAGGTAATCCACCTTGCCGAGCGCCACGTCCACCGGGAGGGCATAGGTGAAGGGCGGGGCGCTGTCGGAGAGGTTGGGCGCCTCGTCGAAGGGATGCACATATCCCAGCAGCCCCCCCTGGGCCCGCACCTGGTCCGCCACCGTGGCATTATCGGGGTAGAGGCTGGCCACCGCCGTTCCCGCGTACCCCGAGTAATCGGGCAGGAGCAGGTGCCTGGTGAGGCCGATCGCCGCGGTGTGGCCCCACCAGCTGGTGTGAAATTCCTGGTCGTGCAGGATCATCAGGTCCGGGGTGGAGACCGGATCGGGGCGGCCGGTGAAATAGCTCACGTCCGGCACCCGGTCTTCCTTGTTGACGATCAGGTTCTCCACCAGGTTAAGCCCCTCCGCCCGCGCCTGCAGGGCGAGGCTGGCCGGCGTGGCGCGGTAGTGGCCGCCGTAGTTCATGTGGACGTGGAGGTCCCCCGAGGTCCATCCGGGGAGCCGCACCAGCCGCGCCAGCCGGATGGTCCGCTCCAGGGCCGCATTGGCGACCACCGTCACCCGCTCACGCACGACGCGGAACTCCGGACCGCGGCTCACCTCGATGCTCACCTCCCCTGCGGGGACAGTGAGAGCGCTTCGGCCAGAGGTGTGGAAATAGGTGGCCTCGAAGCGGCGCCGCGTCCGGTCAAAGGCCTCGTCGGCATGGCGCCAGGCGTCATCGGGGGCCGCGCCGCGGCCATCGGACAGGGTCACCGACACCCGTGCCGGCGTCGGCCTCCCGGTGACGGCGTCCACCACCGAGATCGTGAGCCGGCCCACCGGCTCCCGGTACACTCGGCGCCGGGCCTCGATCTTCTGCCGGCTGCCGCCGGGGATCCCCACCACCCAGAGGGCGGTATTCCCGGCCTCGTTGCTGATGTAGGCGATGCGCCGGCCGTCCGGCGCCCAGCGCGGGCCGGTCGCATCGAAGTCGCCGTAGGTGAGCTGCAGCGGGTCGCCACCGTCCGCGGTGGTGAGCCAGAGCTGGTGCCACTGGCGGCCGAGGTAGCTGGCGTAGACCACTCGGCGGCCGTCGAGGGCCCAGTCGGGGCGCATCCGCCAGGTGGATTCCTCGTCGAGGATGGCGGTCAGGCGGTCGGACGGACAGGCGGACGGGCGGTCAGGGGAACAGACGGGCAGGCGCCAGATACCGCCGCTGCCCCAGATCTTCCCCCGGTTGCTGACCAGGATCAGCTCCTTCCCGTCCGGGGACCAGGTGGGCGAGATGTAGTGGTCGTACTTCGAGTAGTAGTACCGCGGGAGCTTCGAGTCGACGTCCGGGGTAACCCTGACTGCCTGACCGCCCGTCCGGCCGTCCGCCGGCGCGTCCACCAGCCATACATGGAACCGTCCCTCATACGCCGTGCTCACATACGCGATCCGGCTGCCGTCGGGAGACCAGCGCGGCTCCACGTTCACGGCGCCGTCGCTTACCAGCGGCCGGGAGACCAGCGTGGCGAGGTCGAGCAGCCGGAGCTCGACCGCATCGCTCCGGTAGGACGCGTACACCACCCGGCTGCCGTCCGGGGAGACGTCCGGCTGGTAGTCGTAGCCGGGGCCGGTGGTGAGCTGCTCCGCGACGGAATCGCCGATCCGCTGCCGCCAGAGACTCCCCTGCATGGCGTAGATCAGCGTCTGCCCACCGGCGCCCCAGGCCACGGCCGAGGGGCCGCTGGTGACCTGCGGCAGGTACATCTCGCGGTAGTAGTAATTGTGCGGGAGCTTGACCTGCTTGAGCACTGGTTGCCGCTGCGCGTCGACGGCGTGTGGGAGGGCGGTCGCGAAAAAGACGAAACCGCCAAGACCGCCAAGACCGCGAAGAACACAGCGCATTTGCATCACTCCTGACACCCTCACAAGTTATCCCCTTGGCGGCCTTCGCGGTCTTGGCGGTTGAATGCCGCTGCCACCAATCCCCGCTTGCGCCCCGGATTCTCTCCGGCAACTTTTCACGATGCCCATCACCATTCGCGCCTTAGTCTGCGCCGCCATCGCCCTCGGCGCCAGTGCGCCGGCCGCCGCCCAGGATTCCGCCGACCCCATCGTCACCCAGTACCGTGACGTCGCCGACCGCATCATCCAGACGGCGCTCGCGGACAGCTCCGCCTGGGACCGCCTGGCCCGGCTCACCGATACCTTCGGCCACCGGCTGAGCGGCTCCCGGAGCCTGGAGCAGGCCATCGACTGGGTGCTGGCGGAGATGAAGCGGGACGGCCTCGACAACCCGCGCACCGAGCCGGTGAAGGTGCCCCACTGGGTGCGGGGCGCGGAGTCGGCCGAACTGGTCTCCCCCCGCCGTGTTGCCCTGCCCATGCTCGGCCTGGGCGGGAGCATCGGCACCCCGGCAAAGGGCATCACCGCCGAGGTGCTGGTGGTCTCGGACTTTGACGAGCTGAACGCGCGCGCGGCGGAAGCCAAGGGCAAGATCGTGCTGTTCGATCCCGAGTGGAAAAACTACGGGGAGACCGGCCGCTACCGGCGGGTCGGGGCCATCGCCGCCGCCAAGGCGGGTGCGGCGGCCCTGCTCATTCGCTCGGTCGGGCCCTACGGCATCCGCACCCCGCACACCGGCGTGATGGGCTACGACAGCACCGTCACCCGGATCCCCGCGGCCGCGATCACCATGGAAGACGCCATGATGCTCCACCGGATGCAGGACCGGGGGGAGCGCGTCGTGGTGACGCTCAAAATGCAGGCGAAGACCCTCCCGGACGCCATGAGCCGGAATGTCATGGCCGAAATCATCGGTTCCGAGCATCCGGAGGAAGTGGTGGTGCTGGGCGGACACATCGATTCCTGGGACGTCGGTACCGGCGCCATGGACGATGCCGGCGGCGTCGTGGTCTCCTGGGAGGCGATCCGGCTGATCCAGCGACTGGGCCTCAAGCCGAAGCGCACCATCCGGGTGGTGGGCTGGACCAACGAGGAGAACGGGCTGCGCGGCGCCCTGGCCTACCGCGACGCGCGGGGCGCGGAGGTTGCCAATCACGTCATGGCGATCGAATCCGACGCGGGGGTCTTCCGCCCGGAAGGCTTCAACATGACGGGAACCGACAGCGCGGTATCGATCGTCCGGCGGGTGGCTGCCCTGCTGGCCTCGATTGACGCGGACAGCATCTCCACACCGGGCGGCGGAGCGGACATCGGCCCGCTCATGGAGCGCGGCGTGCCCGGGCTCGGGCTCGATGTGGACGGGGAGCGGTACTTCTGGTATCACCACACCCCGGGCGACATGGTCGACAAGCTGGATCCCGAGGATGTGGCCCGCTGCGTCGCGGCGATGGCGGTGATGGCCTACGTCATTGCCGACCTGCCGGAGCGGCTGCCGCCGACCCCAGTGCCCTAGCCCAGGAACAGCTTCTTCGGGTCCAGCACCTCGCGCAGGAGCCGCAGCTCCTCCCCCGTCGGCGGCGCCACCAGGCCCAGATGCGTCCGGGCCTGGAGCGGCCAGCCCACGTTGGCCTTCACATCCTCGAGGGTGACGCCGGGGTAGAGCGCCGTGAGGACCATCTCCCCGCTCTCCGGGTCGCTCTCGAGGATTCCCTTGTCGGTGATCACCTTGACCGGCCCGGCGCCGGGCATCCCCAGCTCCTGGCGCGTCTTCCCCTTGCAGCGCTGGCCGGGGCTGGTGAGGAAGTCGAGCTCCGCCGGGAAGGCGCGCGGGTTGAGCCGGCTGATGATCAGCACCCGCTGGGCGTGCACCGCGATCTCCGCCGCGCCGCCGGAACCGGGGAGTCGCACCTTGGGCTTCTCGTAGCCGCCGATGACGGTGGTGTTGATGTTGCCGTAGCGGTCCACCTGGGCCCCGCCCAGAAACCCCACCTCGATCTTCCCATTCTGCAGGAAGAGCTGGAACACATCCGCCATGGAACAGATCATCAGGGAACCGGTCACCAGCGACGGGTCCCCGATCGAGACCGGCAACCGCTCCGGCACCGCCCCCACCGCCCCCGATTCGTAAATCAGCACCAGGTCCGGCGCCTGCAGCGCCCGGGCCAGGTTGCAGGCCAGGTTCGGCAGCCCGATCCCGACAAAGACCACCTCCCCGTTCCCGAGCTCGCGCGCAGCCACGGCCGCCATCATTTCTGACGGGGTGTACTCAGAAGCCATAGTTCACCCCTTCGCAGTAATGATCCTTGGCGGTGAGCCGCGCCTTGAGGTCCGGCTGGCGGGCCAGGTAGTCGGCCCGGTCCTTCACGCCGTACACCCACTGCTCCAGGTACTCCTGCAGCTTTGCGGGGTCGCGGGAGATGTCCTCCCACGCCACGTAGAAGTCGTTGTCCCGGTCGTAGTAGCCCTGGGCGTAGCTCGGATGGCAGCCCCACGGCTCCACCACCACCGCGTTCACGATCATGCCGGGAATCAGGGTGCGGTTCGGGTCGGCGCGGATCACCGACTCGTCCACCAGCTCTTCCACGACCACGATCACCTTCTTCGAGGCGAAGGCCGCTTCCTTCTGCACGCCGAGGAGGCCCCAGACCTGGGCGTTGCCATACTGGTCGGCACGCTGGGCGTGGATGACGGTGACATCGGGATTGAGCGCGGGCACCGTGGCCAGGACTTCGCCTGTGTAGGGGCAGGTGACGGTCCGGATCCGCGGATTGGCCACCGGGAGGTCGGTGCCCATGTAGTTCCGCATGGTCCAGAAGGGGAGCCCCGCCGCGCCGGCGGACATCCGCGCCACCATCCCGAAGTGGCTGTACTCCTCGATCTCGAGCTTCGGGGTGCCCTTCTCCACCGCGCGGCGGAAGGCGTGCAGCGACCCGGCGCCGGGGTTCCCCGCCCAGGAAAAGACCAGCTTCCGGGCGCAGCCGGCCGCGATCATCTGGTCGTAGATCAGGTCCGGGGTAAGCCGGGCAATGGTGAGATCCTTGCGCCGCTGGCGGATGATCTCGTGCCCCGCCGCGAAGCAGATGAGGTGGGTGAAGCCCTCGATCACCACCGTGTCGCCATCCCGCACATGGGCGGCGACGGCGTCCTGCATGGAGACGACCTTGGAATGCATGACTCGCTAGGCTCCTGGTCCGTGCGCCGCCGTGTGTGCCTCCCCCGCCTCGATCTGCCCCACCAGCAGCTCCGCGGCCCCCGCCAGGTGGGCTTGCAGCAGGTCGCCGGCGCGCCCCGCGTCCCGCTCCGTGAGCGCGGCGAGGATCTCCCGGTGCTCCCGTTCGAACCGCTCCCGGTAGGTGAGCATCAGGCCGTGGATCAGCCAGTAGCGATCCACCCGGCGCAGCAGCCCGTCAATCAGTTCCTGCATCCGTGGCCGATCCTCGAGCCCGTAGATCAGCTCATGGAACTCCACATCCTGCGTCCCCCACGCCGCGCCATCCGTGGCCGACTCGGCGGCATCCAGGATCTGCGCCGCCCGCGCCAGCTGCGCCGGCGCCAGCCGCGGCGCCGCGCGGCGCACCGCGGCCGTCTCGAGGATGGCGCGAATCTCGTAGATCTCCCGGATCTCGCCGGGCGTCAGGGCACTGACAGTGGCGCCACGGTTGGGCTGGTAGGTGACGAGCCCCTCGGACTGCAGCTGCCGCAGCGCCTCGCGGACCGGGATGTGACTCACCTGCAGCTGCGCGGCGATCTCATCCTGGGGCAACGGCGCGTTGGCCCGGAGATGACCGCTCGTGATCGCCTCACGCAGCACCTCGGCCACCAGTTCGTGGGTGGCGAGCTTGCGGCGTCGAGGAAGGCGATCGAGGAGCTGGTCGAGGTGCATCTGAAGGCCAGGAGATCGGGAAACGGGAGCCGGGGCGCCGAGCCGCCGGGTTGCGCGATGATATATTATATATTATCGTTCCAAAGTCAAGCTGGACAACGCATTAATATACGACCGAGGGTGCCATGCACGACACCGATACCCCCATCAAGGCCGGCCAGCCGATCCCCTACCCGCCCAAGCGCGAGTACGTGGAACCGGACTGGACCCGGCTCCCGGGCTACAAGGGTGTCACCCAGGAGGAGTGGGAGAACGCCACCTGGCAGCGCAAGCACACCGTCAAGAACCTGCGCGAGTTCAAGGACGCCCTCGGCCACCTGCTCCCCGAGGATCTGGCCCTGAGCATCGGGCAGGACATGGAGCAGCGCGCCACCATGTCCATGCTCATCCCCCCGCACATGCTCAACACCATGAACATGGCGGACCTCTGGCACGACCCGGTGCGGCGCTACATGGCGCCGGCCCTTGCCGACCGGCTCACCGAGTGGGCCAACCATCCCAAGGCCTCGCGGGACAGCCTGCACGAGCACGACATGTGGGTGGCGGAGGGGCTCACCCACCGCTACCCCACCAAGGTGCTGGCGGAGATGCTCTCCACCTGCCCCCAGTACTGCGGCCACTGCACCCGGATGGACCTGGTCGGCAACGACGTCCCCCAGGTGACCAAGCTCAAGTTCGCGATGCCGCAGAAGGACCGGCACCAGGCCATGCTGGAGTACCTGCGGAAGACACCCAGCGTCCGGGACGTCGTGGTGTCCGGCGGCGACATCGCCAACCTGCACATCACCCAGCTGGAGCCGTTCGTCTCCGCCCTGCTGGACATTCCGAACATCCGCGACATCCGGCTGGCCTCGAAGGGGCTGATCGGGCTGCCGCAGCACTACTTGCAGGACACGGTCCTGGCCGGCCTCGAGCGGCTGGCCCGGAAGGCCTTCGACCGCGGCGTGGACCTGGCGCTCCACACCCACGCCAACAGCGCCCAGCAGGTCACTCCCCTCGTGGGCAAGGCCACCAAGAAGCTGCTGGAGATCGGCTTCCGCGATGTGCGCAACCAGGGAGTGCTGCTCCGGGGGGTGAACGCCACCACCCAGGAGCTGCTCGACCTCTGCTTCATGCTGCTCGATCATGCCAAGATCATGCCCTACTACTTCTACATGTGCGACATGATCCCCAACAGCGAGCACTGGCGGGTGTCGGTGGCGGAGGCCCAGCAGCTGCAGCACGACATCATGGGCTACCTCCCCGGGTTCGCCACGCCGCGCATCGTCTGCGACGTGCCCTTCGTCGGCAAGCGCTGGGTGCACCAGGTGGCCGAGTACGACCGGGAGAAGGGCATCAGCTACTGGACCAAGAACTACCTCACCAGCATCGAGTGGGGCAACCAGGCGGCGCTGCAGCAGAAATACGCCTACTACGACCCGATCCACACCCTGCCCGAGTCGGGGCAGCGCTGGTGGCGCGCGCACGAGGCCGAGATGGCCCGCGCGCACGAGGGCACGCACGCGGTGCACGCGTAGGGCGGCCGCAAGCGCCGCCCCTACGCGTGCCCCGCCCAGATGAACCCGTTCCCCGTTCCCCGTTCCCTTTTCTCCTGCTTGCCTTGAACTGGCCGGTGCTACGATGACCACCCGCGACTACCCCCGGATCCTCACTCCGCCGCCCGGCCCCAAGGGGCGGGCCATCATCGACCGCGACACGGCGTGGACCTCGCCCTCCTACATCAAGGAGTATCCGCTGGTCATCGCGGGCGGGAAGGGAGCCATGGTCGAGGACGCCGACGGCAACCGCTATATCGACTACATGGCGGGGATCGCGGTCTCGGCCACGGGCTACAACCACCCGAAGGTCGTCGCTGCCATCCAGGAGCAGGCCGGGAAGTTCCTCCACATCTGCGGCACCGACTTCTACTTCGAGGGCTTTGCCCAGCTGGCCGAGCGGCTCGCGCGCCTGGCCCCTGGACCGAGCCGGAAGCGGGTGTTCCTCTCCAACTCGGGCACCGAGGCCATCGAGGGGGCGATCAAGCTGGCGCGCTATCACACCCGGCGCCCGGCGCTCATCGCCTTCCAGGGCTCGTTCCACGGGCGGACCTACGGGGCGATGTCCCTCACCTCGAGCAAGGCGCGGCAGCACAAGCATTTCGGCCCGCTGCTCCCCGAGGTGTACCACGTCCCCTACGCCAACCCGTACCGGATGACCGACCCGATCGGCGAGTCGCTCGACGCGCTGCACGACCTCTTCAGCCGGCACGTGGACCCGACCGACGTGGCCGGGATCTTCGTCGAGCCGGTGCAGGGGGAGGGGGGCTACGTCATGCCGCCGATGGGCTTCCTCCGTGCGCTGCGGGAGGTCTGCGACCAGCACGGCATCCTGCTGGTGGCGGATGAGGTGCAGAGCGGGGTGGGCCGCACCGGGAAGATGTGGGCCTGTGACTGGGAGGGGGTCGAGCCCGACATCCTGGTGAGCGCCAAGGGACTCGGCAGCGGGATGCCGATCGGGGCGTTCATCGCGAAGGAATCGGTCATGACCTGGGAAGCCGGGAGCCACGGCTCCACCTACGGCGGCAATCCCGTCGCCTGCGCCGCCGCGCTCGCGACCCTGGAGATCGTGGAGGGGATGCTGCCCCACGTCCAGCAGATGGGCGACCGGATGCTGGGCCACGCCCGGCGGATGCAGGAGAAGTACGCCGTGATCGGCGATGTGCGCGGCCGCGGCCTGATGCTCGGCATCGAGTTCGTGAAGGACCGGGCCGGCAAGGAGCCCTACGCCGACATCGTGGACCGCATCACCGAGCGCGCCTTCCGGAAGGGGCTGCTGCTCCTGGGATGCGGCAAGAGCACCTTCCGGCTCGCGCCGCCGCTGGTGCTGGATCAGTACGACGTCGATACCGGGATGGAAATCTTCGAGGCCTGCCTGAAGGAAGAGGACTGATGGTTGGGCGGTAAGGCGGTTGGGCGAGGGTGTAGGGATCCAGACGACCCTCCGGCTCCGGGAGCCGGAGGGTCGCTTGCATCCGTCGTTACTGCCGGACCAGGTGCCAGGTCACCGTCACGCTGCCCGTGACCCCGTTGGCCTCGTCGGCGTCGGGGTGTTCGTAGGTGTCTTTCCCATCGAGCTTCGCGTAGTCCGCGGCCTGCAGATCAGACATCTCCATGATCGGGTAATCTCCGCGCCGGGGCCGCTTGCCGGCCGCCTCGGGGCACCAGACCTGGAAGTCGTACTCGCCGGCATTCTCGGTGGTAGCGTGCCCCACGACCAGCATGCCGGGACCCTCAAACTCCGGCGCTCCCGCCGGCTTCACCCGGCAGGTGACCCGGCCCGCGGCGATCGTCGCCGCGACGGTGGTCACCTCGTCCTTGCCGCTCACCTTGAGGGTGGAGGTCTGCGCCACGGTGCCACTGTAGTACATGGCGCAGTTCCAGGTCGCCAGGGAGTCCATGTTGCACCGCTTCCAGTCGCCCGACACCTGGCCGTCGAGGGCGGGCTGCCACAGCAGCGCCGGCAGCAGGAGCAGCGTGAATCCGCGTGTGGAGAAGGTCATGGAATCGGGTCCTCCCTGGTCTCTGGTTGAGACGCCATGGAAACGGCAGGGCGGAATGCCACGACCACCCGCTGCCCCGCCCGCCGCCCCGCCTACGAGGTCACCACCGTCCGGCTCTGCTCCCGCATGAATTGCTGCACGTACCACGGCCCGCAGCCGCCCTTGCCGCTGCCGCCGCTCCCCTTCCAGCCGCAGAAGGCCTGCGCCCCCGGCCAGGCCCCGGTGGTGGCGCCGCTGCGCTTGTTGACGTAGCAGACCCCCGCCTCGACCTCGTCGAAGAAGCGGTCGATCTCCTCCTGCCGCCCCGAGAACAGGCCGGCGGTCAGACCGAATTCCACCTTGTTGCTCTCGGCGATCGCCTGGTCGAAGCTGTCCACCGTCGCCACCGCCAGGAAGGGGGCGAACAGTTCCTCCAGGAAGAGGGTGCTCTCGAGCGGCAGCTCGGCGATCGTCGGGGCGACGAAGTGGCCCTTCTCGAAGGCCTCGCCCCGGAGCCGCTGGCCGCCCAGCACTACCTTCCCCTCCCGGCCGGCCTGGTTCACCGCCTTCTCCCAGCGCTGCACCGCCTTCTCGTTGATCACCGGCCCGAACCAGACGTCGCGCTGGGTCACGTCGCCCATGCGGATGGCCTTGGTCTTCTCGATCAGCTTCTCCATGAACGGCGCGGCCACCTTCCGGTGCACGTACACCCGGCTGGTGGCGCTGCACTTCTGGTTCTGCAGCCCGAACGCCGACTTCATCACCCCTTCCGCCGCGGCGTCGAGGTCGGCGGTGTCCATGACGATCGCGGCGTTCTTCCCGCCCAGCTCCATGAGGCAGGGCTTCACCCACTTCTCGGAGAGCCCGTGGAAGATCCGCATCCCCACCGGCTTCGAGCCGGTGAACACCACGCCGTCGGTCAGCGGGTGCTGCCACATCGGGTCGCCGATCTCGCGGCCGTGCCCCGACACGAACTGGAACACCCCCGCGGGCACCCCTGCATCCCGGTACACCTCGTACAGCTTGAGCCCCGTCCAGGGGGTGTCCTCGGCCGGCTTGTACACCACCGCGTTGCCGCTCATGAGCGCGGCGGAGGACATGCCGGTGGAGAGCGCCAGCGGGAAGTTGAACGGCGCGATGCAGACAAAGACGCCGTAGGGCCGGAGGATCTCGATGTTCCGCTCGACCGGGGTCATCTTCGCCATCTCGACCGTGAACCCGTTGTGGTCCTCCACCTGCTGGCAGTAGTAGTCGATGAGGTCCGCCGACTCCTCGGTGTCCCCCATGGACTCCAGCCGGTTCTTCCCCACCTCGTAGGCCATGATGGCGCTGAGCAGGAACTTCCGCTCCCGGATCAGCTCGGCGGCGCGGCGGAGGATGCGGACCCGCTCCCGCCACGGCAGCGCCGCCCACCCCTTCTGCGCCGCCTTGGCGCCACGCACTGCCTGGTCCACGTGCGCCGGCGTGGCGCAGGCAAACTTCCCCAGCACCAGGCCGGTGTCGATGGGGGAGACATCGGTGATGGGCTCGACGCCCTTCACCTCCACCGCCTGGCCGTTGATGTAGAGCGGATGGCTCCTCCCCGCCGTGGCGCGGACCTCGGCGAGCGCCGCGTCGAAGGCCCGGTGGAAGGCTTCCATGTCCACGTTGGTGGAGGTGTAGGTGATCTTCTGCTGCGGAGCGGTGGCCGTCATGCGTGCCTCACCTTCGTCAGGGTTGCTTCCAGCGCGACGGTGAACCGCCGCACCAGTTCGTCAATCTCGGCTTCTTCGATCACGAACGGCGGGGCCAGGCAGGAGAGGTCCCCGTTGATTCCGTCCGCCTGACCCATGTTGGCCCAGGTCATCAGCCCCGCCGCCAGCGCCTGCTCGCTGAAGGTCTCGGCGAACTTGAGCTTCCGCGGCCACGGCGCCCGGCTGCCCTTGTCCGCCACGAACTCGATCCCCGCGAGGAGCCCCCGGCCGCGGACATCCCCGACGTGGGGCAGCTCCCGGAGCGCCGCCAGCTTCCGGTGGAACACCTCGCCCATGCGGCGGCAGCGTTCCACCAGCCCATGCGTCCCCATATAGCGGACCGCGGCCAGCCCCGCCGCGGCAAGCACCGGGTGGTGGCTGAAGGTCTGCGCGTGCAGCAGCGCCCCCGACCCCTTCGCGATGGGGTCCAGCAGCCGGCGGGAGGCCGCCACCACGGAGAGGGGGGCATAGCCGCCGGTGATGCCCTTGCCGAAGGTCATGATGTCCGGCATCACCCCGTACTGCTCGATCGCCGACCAGGTGCCGGTGCGGCCGGCTCCCACCAGCACTTCATCCGCGATGAAGAGCACCTGGTGCCGGTCGCAGATCTCGCGGATGCGCGCGAAGTAGCCCGGCTCCGGCACCGAGTGCCCGGTGCTGCTCCCCCCGACCGGCTCCGCGATGAACGCGGCGACGTTGTCGGCGCCGAGCTGCAGGATGGCGGCTTCGAGCGCCGACCCGGAGCAGGTCGGGCAGTCAGCCCGTCCACCGCCACACTCGCAGCGGTACCCGTACGGCGCCGGGATCCGGTGGATGTCCACCAGCCATTCGCGATAATACGTCTTGTAGTGCTCCCGTGCCGAGGCAGACAGCGCGAGCAGGGTGTTGCCATGGTAGGCGGGGAAGAGCGCGATCACCTTGTGCTTGGACGGCTTGCCGGTCTCCACCCAGTACTGCCGCGCCAGCTTGAGCGCGGCTTCCACCGCCTCGGAGCCGCTGCCGAGGAAGTAGAACTTGTCAAGCTCCCCGGGGAGCAGCTCCGCCAGCGCGTCCGCCAGCGCCTCCACCGGCTCATTGGTGAACGCGGTTCCATTCAGGTAGGCGACCTTCGCGGCCTGCGCGGCCATCGCCTGGCCGATCTCCTGCACTCCGTGGCCCAGATTCGCCACGAAGGCGCCACCGGAGCCATCGAGATATCGCTTGCCGTCTGCGTCCACCAGCCAGCACCCCTCGCCGTGGGTGATGAGCGGAAATCGGCGGGTGAGCTTCCGGTAGAAGACGTGGGAGTCGGGGTACTGGTAGGTCGCCATAGGAGGGGGAAATCTACAGGAGAAACGGGGAAACGGGGAAACGGGGGAACGGGGAAGGGGCGCCCTGCCCTCCCGTTCGCCGTTCCCTGTTCTCCGTTCTCCGTTCTCCGTTCTCCGTAGTTCAGATCAGCCTGGCCCCATTCGGCACCGGCCGCTCCGGCAGGGCCAGGACGATGGCGCCGGTCTCGTCCGCGAAGCCGGTGACCAGCACCTCCGAGCGGAAGGGCCCGATCTGCTTGGGCGGGAAGTTGAGCACGCCGAGGACCTGCCGCCCCAGCAGGTCCTCCTTCCGGTAGTGCACCGTGATCTGGGCGCTGGAGCGCCGGACGCCGATCTCCGGGCCGAAGTCCACCGTGAGCTTCCAGGCCGGCTTCCGCGCCTCGGGGAAGTCCTCCACCCCGATGACCGTCCCCACCCGGAGCTCGACCCGCTCGAATTCGGCCCAGCTGATCGGAGCGGTCACAGCTCGGGGCAGCCTTCGCGGCGGCGGGTGTCCGCCAGCGAGATGATTTTCCAGTCCGCGCCGTCCTTCGCGATGAGAAACGCGTCCACCCCGCAGTGGCTCAGCTTGGTCCCCAGGTAGAAGGTGTAGTCCATCCAGACCGTGGCGAGGGTGCCGTCCTGGTGGACCACCTCGTTGGCCACCCGCTCGTCCCACACCTCCGCGTGCGGCGTCCCCACCGCCTTCACGAAGCCGTCCACCCCGCCATCCACGTTGATCGTGGGCGTGCCCTGCCGCACAAACGCCGAGGCCATGAACACTTTCGGATGGAAGACCGAGCGGACCATGGCGCTGTCACCGGCGCGCATGCCGTCGAAGAGCCGCTTGGTTACCGCCAGGATGGCGTCACGGTCGGGGGCCTGCTGCGCGGCCAGCGGGGCGGCAACGGCGAGGGACGCCACCAGGAGGGCCGCACGTCGAAGCGTCATCATGCTCAGGATTCCAGGGTTGAGGGTGCGGGATGTACGGGAGCGGTCAGGTCCGGGTTTCCGGCGTGGTCAGTCCCCGGATCACCGCTTCGAGCTCGGCGACGTCGAGGCCGGCGCCATTCGGCAGGCGCGGACCGAGATGAATCTCCCGGACGCCGGTCAGCTGCACCAGGCGGGCGGCATGATCGGCGCGGACCCCGCCGCCGGCGAGGATCGTCACTGTGACCCCGAATCGCTGGACCAGCCGGCGCAGCGTGTCGGCGCCCGCCAGCGCGGTCGGCGCCCCGCCCGAGGTGAGGACCCGCCCGATCCCCAGCTCCGCCAGCGTGGCCACCGCGGCCCCGAGGTCCGGGACCTGGTCGATGGCGCGGTGAAAGCTGACCGCGAGAGGCCGCGCCCGCGCCACGAGCCGGGCCACCAGGTCCCGATCCACCCCGCCCTCCGCACTCAGCGCGCCGAGGACCACGCCATCGGCCCCCGCCAGCCTCAGGTCATGGAGGTCGGTGAGCATGGCGTCCACGTCCCCGTCGTCATAGTGGAAATCGCCGGGGCGGGGACGGAGCAGCACCTGCAGCGGCAGGTCAACCCTCCGGCGCACCGCGCGCACCAGCCCCGCGCTCGGCGTGACGCCACCCTCCGCCAGCCCGGCGCAGAGTTCCAGGCGGCCGGCGCCCGCGCGCCCGGCCGCCACGGCGCCCGCGACGCTCTCCACCGCCGCTTCGACCAGCACATGCATCTGGACCGCCTCGGATAGTGCGCCCCGAAACCCCGGGGTCAACTTGCGGAAGCGCCGGGCCCTGTCAACTTACGCGCACGGGGGCGCCGGCGGACCCCGCCCTCCTCTCCCCGCCCCGCCCCGCCCCGCCCCAGCGAGACGATGATGCAGCAGCTGTTCGACCGGTCTCTCTTCTCCGTGGGCGAGGTGACCTACACCTGGAAGGACGTGATCCTCTTCGCCATGCTGAGCGGCCGGTGGCGGCCGCTGGAGCGGGCCATTCGGGAGGGGCTCGCCTGCGTCCGCCGCCTCGAGGAGGACGACATCGAGGAACCGGAGGAGGCGGTGGATGCCTGCGCCGCGGAGTTCCGCTATGAACGGGAGCTCATCACCGCCGAGGAGACGGAGGCCTGGCTCGAGGAGCGGGGGGTCGAGACCTCGGAGTGGATGGAGTGGGTACGCCGCGAGACACTGCGCACCCTGTGGGCCGCGGAGCTGCCCGCCCTGGTCCTCCGGTTCCCCGCGGATGCGGCTGAGGTCGCCGAGGCGGCCACCGCGGACCTGCTCTGCTCCGGCAAGGGCGAGGCGTTTGCCAACGGACTGGCTGAACGGGCGGCCGCGACCGCCGCGCTGGAGGAGGCCGGCGAGGCGCTGGAGGTGGAGCTGCCCGCCGGCGCGGTGGGGCGGGTGCTGGACCTGCTCCCCGAGCTGGATCCGGACGAGACCGAAGCCACGCTGCTCCACCTCGCCGTGCTGGACCAGGGGCTGGCCCGGTTCAGGGAGATGGCCGCCACCCCGGAGCTCATCCACCGGGAGCTGGAGCTGGGCCGCCTGGAGTGGATCCGGCTGGATTGCCGGGTGATCCAGTTTCCGACCGAGGCGCTGGCCCGGGAGGCGGTGTTGTGCGTACGGGAGGACGGGATGGGGGTGGACGAGGTCGCCGAGAGCGCCCACGCCCAGGTCCACGAGATGCGTTTCTACCTCGGGGAGCTCGACCCCGACCTGCAGCCCCGGCTGCTCGCGGCCCTGCCCCAGGAGCTGATCGGGCCGGCCCCCTTCGAAGAGCAGTACGCCCTGTTCCTGGTCCTCGACAAGGTGCTGCCGGACGAGCGGGCCCCCGACCTCCGCCGGGAGATCGAGCGCCGCGCGGTGGACCGGGCCGTGGCCGACCAGGTCTCCCGCCGGGTCCAGTGGCGGGCGGGCTGACCCTCCCGGCCGGCCGGATCGGCTTGCGGAGCGGTCAATTGGCGGCATACTACCCAAGACCCCGACCCCCCAGCCCAGAACCACCCAGGCCAGACGGTCCCCTGGGCCGCGACGCTGTTACGCGACCCGGGCGCGGCGCACGCCGGAGCGTTCGTGGAGAGCAGCGAGCTCGAGAGCATCCTGCAGCAGGTGAGCATCCTCCAGTTCCTCCCGCCGGACGTGCGGGACCTGGTCGAGGCCAGCTTCGTGTCGGCCAGCTACAGCTTCGGCCAGGAGATCATCCGCGAGGGTGAGCCGGCCGACGCGCTGTACGTGCTGGTCGCCGGCCGCGCGCGGGTGCTCAAGCGCTCCGAAACCGGCGATGAAATCTCCCTCGGGACCATCCGGGTCGGCGAGACCTTCGGCGAGGGGGACCTGCTGGGCTCCGGCACCCGGGCCACCACGGTGCGGGCGAGCTCCGACGTGGAAGTGCTCCGCCTCGACCAGTCGGTCGTGGATGCGCTGATCCGGAAGCGGCCCGAGATCCGGCAGTACCTCGAACTCCAGTCCCGCCACCGCCACCTCCAGGGCTTCTTCCGGCAGTTCGCGGTCTTCGCCACGCTCCCTCCCGAGGCGACCGCGGCCCTGCTCCGGGCGCTGGAGCCGGTGGAGGTGCCGGCCGGCACCGAGATCGTCCGTGACGGGGACCCGCCCGGCCCCATGTACATCATCGAGGACGGGCGCTGCCGGGTCCACATCGGGGTGGACGGCCGCCGGCGCAACGTGGCCTTCCTCCGGCGGGGGGAGTTCTTCGGCGAGTTCTCGGTGTTCCGCGACATGCCCCGGACCGCGACGGTGGAGTCGGTCACCCCCTGCCGCCTGCTCCGGCTGACGCAGGAGACCTACCGGGGACTGCTCGACGAGTACCCCGATTTCCGCGACGCGATCGAGGCGCGGATCGCGCAGTACGACTTCCGGCACACGGCGCAAATCCCCATCGACCTCTTCCAGGAGCTGCTCCCCGCCGACGCCGCGCCCCGGAACACCGTCGGCCACGACCAGATCGACGAGGACGTGAGCGGGCCGGCGCGGGGGCGGGCGGAGGCGGAGGAGGCGCCCTTCGCCGACGAGGAGGGACGGTTCGTCAAGCACCGGAAGCGGATCCGGCGCTTCCCGCACCTGTGGCAGATCGACGAGATGGACTGCGGCGCCACCAGCCTGGCCATCATCTGCCGCCACTTCGGGAAGGCGATCAGCCTGGCCCGCATCCGGCAGCTGGTCCACACCGGCCTCGATGGCGCCAGCCTGCGCGCCATCTGCCAGGGCGCCACCGAGCTCGGGCTGGCCGCGCGGGCCGTGAAGGCCTCGGCCACCAACGTCCACCAGATGCCGCTGCCGGCCATCGTGCACTGGGAGGGCAACCACTGGGTGGTGCTGTACGACGTGGGGAAGGACCACGTGCGGGTCTCGGACCCCGGGGTGGGGAAGCGGCGGATCCCGCGGGCGGAGTTCGACGCGAAGTGGACCGGGTACGCCGCACTGTTCGACTACACCATCGAATTCGAGAAGAACGAGGAGAGCCGGCTGGGCATCGCCTGGCTGCTGCCGTTCTTCAAGCCGTTCGTGGGGCTGATCGCGCGCTGCACCGCGCTGGCGCTCATCGTGAGCGCGCTGCAGATGGTGATCCCGGTGTTCACCCAGGTGATCGTGGACCGGGTGCTGGTGGAGGGCGACCTCCAGCTGCTCAACATCCTGATCATCGGGATGGGGCTGGTGATCCTGATGTCGCTGGTCGCCTCCCTCGTGGAGCGCTACCTGCTGGCGTGGATGGCGGTGCGGATCGACTCGGGCACCCTCGACTTCCTCACCCGGCGGCTGCTCAGCCTGCCGATGTCCTACTTCAACAGCCGCCGCACCGGCGACATCCAGCGGCGGCTGGCGGGCATCTGGCAGGTGCGCGAGTTCCTGGTGGAGCATGGCAGCGCCGGGCTCACCGCCGCCGCCCAGCTGCTCTCGGCCCTGGCGCTGATGCTGGTGTACAGCCCCACGCTCACGCTGGTCTTCCTGGCCACCGTGCCGGTGTTCGTAGTCGTCCTCAAGGTGAGCGCCAACTGGCTCTATCCGCTCTACGCCGAGCTGGAGGAGACCTACGGCAAGTACCAGTCGTTCCAGATCGACGCCATCAAGGGGATCGAGACGGTCAAGTCGCTGGGGGCGGAGTTCTCCTTCCGCGACCTCATGCTGCGGCAGTTCAACAGCGTGGCGCGCAGCCGGTTCAAGGCCGACTACACCCTGATGACCTACAACGGGGTGGTGCACAGCATCACCCTGGTCTCGATGGTGCTGTTCCTGCTGGTGGGCGCCCGGGAGGTGCTGGCGGGCCACATGTCGATCGGCGCGCTGGTGGCCTTCAACGCCCTGGTGGCGCTGGCCAACGCCCCGATCCTGACGCTCATGTACCTGTGGGACGACATGCAGCAGGCGGCGGTGTACCTGAACCGGCTGGACGACATCTTCCAGCAGGTGCCGGAGCAGGGGCACGACCGCTCCCGGCTGCTGCCGGTCCGCTCGCTCGAGGGCCGGCTCGGGGTACGCCACATGAGCTTCCGGTATGGCGGGCCGGAGTCGCCGGCGATCCTCGACGACCTCAGCTTCGAGGTGCCGCCCAACACGATGGTCGCCATCGTGGGCCGGAGCGGCTCGGGGAAGACCACGCTGATCAAGATCCTGGCCGGGCTGCTGGAGCCGACCGAGGGCACCATCCTGTACGACGGGATCGACCTCAAGACGCTCAACTACCGCGAGCTGCGCCGCAAGATCGGCTTCGTGCTGCAGGAGAACCACCTCTTCGACGATACCGTGGCCCGCAACATCGGCTTCGGCGAGGAGGAGCCGGACATGGACAAGGTGATGTGGGCGGCCCAGGTCGCCAACGCGCGCGAGTTCATCGAGCGGCTGCCGCTGGGCTACGACACCCGCATCGGGGAATCGGGGCTGGGCCTCTCCGGCGGCCAGCGGCAGCGGGTGGCGATCGCGCGGGCGATCTACAACCGGCCCCCGATCCTGATCTTCGACGAGGCCACCAGCGCGCTCGACACCGAGAGCGAGCGGGCGGTGAAGGAGAACATCGACCAGCTACTCGAGGGGCGGACCTCGTTCGTGATCGCCCACCGGCTCTCCACCGTCCGCGACGCCGATCTCATCCTGGTGCTGGAGAAGGGCAAGCTGGTCGAGCAGGGCACGCACGACGACCTGATGCGCCGCCAGGGGCTGTACTACTTCCTGGTCAGCCAGCAGCTGCAGCTCTAGGGAGCCATGCCCCGCACCGACCTGGACGCCTCCGCCGAGTTCCTCGACACCGAGCCCCCCCACTGGGCGGCGCGGGGCCTGGCCTGGGTCATCATCAGCCTGGTCCTGATCGGGGTGATCGCCGCCGTCGTGGTGCAGGTGCCGGAGACGGTAAGCGGGCGCTTCACCCTGGCCCCGGCCGACGGGGCCGACCCGGTCCGGGTGCGCAAGGATGGCATCGTCACCGCGGTCACGGTGCGGGAGGGAGACACGGTGCCGGCCGGCGCCACCCTGGTGATGCTCCGGTCCCCCTCCCTCAGCGATCGCTCCGGGGAGCGGCGGACGATCGAGACCCAGCGCCGGGCCGACCAGGACCGGCTCCGGATCCTCAGCAGCCAGTATCAGACCCGGAAGCGCGCCGACGAGGCCGAAGCCCGGCGGCTGCGGGCCCGGATGGAGTCGCTCAAGCGGCTGATCACCTCGAAGGAGCACCGGCTGGCGCTGATGCGGGAACTGGCCGACAGCGCGAGTTCCGGCTTCCGGAGCGGCGCGGTCAATCGGCTGGAGGTGGCCCGCATGGACCTGGAGGTGTCCACGCTGCAGGAGGAGGTCCAGAATGCCGGCAACGACCTCGAGGATGCCGCCGCCGACCTCGCCCGGCTGGGTCGGGATGGCCAGGCGCGGGACCTCGAGTATGAGGACGCGCGCCGGAGCCTGGAGGAGTCGGTGGAAACGGCGGGCATCCGGATCGAGGCGCTGGGCCGCGACCTCGAGGGGGTGACGGACGCCGGCCTCGCCGTCTCCGCCCCCTGCCGGGGCACGGTGCTGCGGCTCCATGTGAGCGCCGCCGGGGCCCTGGTCCGCGAGGGGGAGGTCATCAGCGAGATCGCCTGTGCCGGCGCGCGGCTCCAGGCCGAGTTCGCGGTCCCGCAGAGCGGCCTCCCCCAGATTCGCGCGGGACAGCGGGTGAAGCTCCGCTACGACGCCTTCCCCTACCAGCGCTACGGCATCCGTTTCGGCCAGGTGCGCTGGGTGGGGCCCTCCAGCCTGGGCGACCGCGACAGCAGCTTCCGGGCGGTGGTGGACCTGGCCGAGGATTCGATCCGGGTGCGGGGCCAGGAGCGGGCGCTGCAGGCGGGGATGCAGGGACAGGCGGACGTGGTGGTGGGGCGGCGGTCGCTGGTGAGCTATGCCATCGAGCCGATCCGGGCGCTGCGGGAGAACTTCCGGGACCCGTCGCCGTGAGCGTCCATGGCCACGGCAGTCCCGATCGCCATCCCGAATGGCGCGCGACCCTCGACGACTTCCAGTCGGGCGACGAGGCGATGCGGCGCTGCCTCGACCTGGCCCGCGTCGCCGCCCGGACCGACCTCCCCACCCTGATCCTGGGCGAGACCGGCACCGGCAAGACCCTGCTGGCGCGGGCGCTGCACAACTCCTCCCGCCGGGCCCGCGGGCCGTTCATCGCCTTCAATTCCGCCGCGCTCTCCGACACCCTCCTCGACAGCCAGCTCTTCGGCCACGAGCGGGGCGCGTTCACCGGCGCGGACCGGCGGGTCAAGGGAAAGTTCGAGCTGGCCGACGGCGGCACCCTCTTCCTTGACGAGATCGCGGACATGAGCCCCTCGGCACAGGCCAAGATCCTCCGCGCCGTGGAGTACGGGGAGTTCGAGCGGCTGGGGAGCGAGCAGCTGCTGGACGCGGATGTCCGGCTGGTGACGGCCACCCACCTGCCGATCACCCGGTACAAGGAGACGGAGCACTTCCGGAAGGACCTGTTCTACCGGATCAGCGGCATCACCCTCCGGCTCCCCGCCCTGCGGGAGCGGCCCAACGACCTGGCCTCCCTGATGGCGGCAGAGATCGCCGCGGCGAGCGCGCAGCTGGGCAAGCCGATCGTGGGGTTGAGTCGGCATGCGGCGGACCGGCTGCTGGGCTACGGCTGGCCCGGGAACCTGCGGGAGCTCAAGCGGGTGATCCACGCCGCCGTGGCGATCGCCGAGGGGGACGTCATCGAGGACACCGCCATCCTGCTGGAACCGGAGGCACTCGACGCGCCGCCAGCGGTTGCGCCCCGGCCCCGTGCCCCGGACGCGGCGGCGGCCGACGGGGACCTGTCGCTCCGGAGCGCCGAGCGCCGGCACATCGCGGCGGTGGTGGCGCGCTTCGAAGGCAACAAGCGGCGCGCCGCCAAGGCGCTCGGCCTCGCGCGCTCGACCCTGGACCGCAAGCTCGCCGAAAGTTAGACCCTCGCTGGTAGCGCGCCGCTACCCCTGGCCCAGTTCTGGACCCACGCCACCGGCGTCCCACCGCTCCGTCCGCAGGCAACACGCTGTGAATGCGGCAGTTGACTCGAGCGGCGCCGTGTGGTCCGGGGCTTGCCTCTACCACGGATCATCACGCTGCACCGTCGTACCCCTTACCCCACACCGGAGGTTACCATGGCGGACAAGAAGAAGATCAAGGACCTGCCCAAGAAGTCCGTGAGCAGCAAGAAGGCCGGCGCGGTCACCGGTGGCGCCAAGAAGAAGGCCCCCTCGCTCCTCCGTCGGCGCGCGAACTGATTCGCCGCGGGTGCCCGAAGCGTGGGCGGCCCCCTGGGGCCGCCCGCGCGCTCACCCGACTTTTCCGCATGAGCCCGCCATGACAGAGCGCAAGCCGCGTAAGACCCGATCCACCCGGACCAAGGACGGGGAGATTGTGCGGCTGGAGGACCTGGCCCCGCCGGAGAACGTCCGGGGCGGGGTCCGGAAGCGGCTGTTCGGCGAAGAGACCCCCCGGCGCCAGCCGCGCAAGCCCAGCGGCGGCTGACCCTTCGGGGGATCGCGGCGGACACCGCTGGGCCTACGGGCGGCGCTCCAGCATCAGCATCGCGCGGCCGCGCGCATTGGCGATCCGCGGCGTGAACCTCGGGTCCGCCCCCTCCCATGCCTTCACCAGCCGCTGGTAGTGATAGGCGGCGCTGTCCCGCTGGCCGGCGGCCTCGAACGCCTCGGCCAGGGCTTCGGTCAGGTCGGTATGGGTGACGTACAGGTTGGACCCCTCGAACATCCCGCGCAGCGCGCTCTGCAGGATCGTTACTGCCTCACGCGGCCGCCCCAGCCGGGTGAGGGTCCGGCCCAGGACCAGGTTGGCCCGGGTGTAGCCGACGTTGGGAGAGAGGATCGAGCGGCGGAACAGCTGGACCGCCTCTCCATCCCGTCCGCGCGCCAGGGCCAGCAGCCCTTCCACGTAGTAGTGCAGCCGCTGGTCCCGCGCGAAGGCACTCTGCCGGCCCAGCACCCGGATGGTATCGGCCAGGCCGGCGAGCCGGGTGGTGTCTCCCTGAGCGGCGAGCACCCCCGCGGCGTGGGTCAGCGCCCAGACGCGGTTCCGGGAAACGGCCGAGGAATCCTCCCCGCTGACCCGCCCCCGGGCGACGGAGTCGAAGAGCGCCGCCGCGGCCCGATAGGCACCCTGCTCGAATAGCACCTGGGCCTCGAGCAGCGCGGTGGTGGGCGCGGCCCCGGGCCGGCTCTGTTCGCCCCGGGTGGCGCGGTAGCGGCGCGCGGCCACGAGCGCCTCCTCCAGCCGCCCCTGCTGGCGGAGCACCACCGCCAGCATCCACGACGCCTCGACGCGCTCATCCGGGTCGGCGGCATGCAGCTGTCCCCGCACCACCTCCGCGGCGGTCGCGAAGTCCCAGCGCCAGAGTTGATTGGCCGAGTGATAGCGCCAGGTCTTCGGGTCTCTCGGCAGGAGGCTGTCCGCACGCGCCAGCGCGGAATCCGCCGCCGCGAACGCCCCGGACTGGGCCAGCAGCATTGCCAGCGTGCGCCACGCGACCCCGGACCCCGGCTGCAGCCGGGTCCACCGCCGGCCGACGGCGACCGCCGCTCCAATGGAGTCCTCCTGGATGTAGGAGGAGTAGAGGGCGGGCATCGCCTCGCAGGCCAGGCAGCGCGGGGTGCTCCCCCGGAGCCCGAGCGAGTCCCGCGCAATGACGGTCTCGAGCGGGCCGTGCGCCGCCTCGTAGTCCCCGGCGAGGATCGCCGCCTGCCCGGCCATCAGGTACCCCTCCAGTTCCGCGGGGTAGCGGACCATGAGCGTTTCCGCGATGGCCCGCAGGGAGGGGGAGGTGTTGACGAACGCCCAGGCGGCGTTGACCAGCAGCCGTTCCCGGTCGCTGGCCCGCCGCGCCAGGTCCACCGCGCGCCGGAGCCGCGCTACCGTCTCGGTGCGCAGCCCGGGCGAGGTGCTCAGGGCGTAGAAGAACTGCGCCATGGCGAACGCCGAGTCGGCCTTGAGCGCTTCCTGGAATTGCCGCTCGGCGTCGGCACGCTCCCCCTCGTAGTAGAGCCGGAGCCCCGCCTCGTACAGCTGGTAGGCCCGCACCGAGCGGGTGGAAACGTCCGCCAGCGAGCCGGCCAGCGGCGTGCCGCCGAGATCGCGGAGCAGGCGGGCGGTGCCGCTGTCGGCCAGCAGGAAGAGGTTCTCCCCCTCGACCGTGTACGCTTCGAGCACGGCGCCGCTGCCCAGGTCGACGCGGCGGAGGTCGAGCCGCATCCGTCCGGGCGCGAGGTCGTAGAGGGCGCCATCCACCAGCTCCGTGGCGCCCGATTGCCGCGCGGCGGCCACGCTCGCGGCGGCGGTGTCGGCGGGTTCCGGAAGCTGGCGCATCACCTCCACCATGCGTGCGTTGCTCACCACCCTGAGCCCCCGGGTCCGGGCCAGGTTGGTGGCCAGCATGTCCGCCATCGGCGCGCCCAGCGCGCCCGCGCCGCTGGCGGCGTAGTGGCTGATCCGGCCGACCGCCACCACCCGCTCCGGTGCAGGCATCGCCGCGGAGCTGACCAGGTGGGCCCGCCAGACGTGTCTGGTCAGCGGCACCAGGAGCGCGGCGACCACGGCCACGAGTAGCCACCGAGCCCGGCGCCGCCTCGCCTGCGGTGGCGGCTCCGCCGGCGCCCCCAACCCCAAACCGCCGCCCACCGCCCATCCGCTGGTATGCCCCAGGTCGAGGGGACCGCTCGGACGGCTGGGGCGTGAGGGGGGATCCGCAGTGGGGGGTGGTGCCGGGGCGCTGGCTGGCGTGGGTTCCGGCGGGGGTGAAGCCGCCGGCGGGGGCGACGTGGGAACTGCCGCCGGCGTGGCCGGGCGCTGCCCGGTGCGGAGCTGCTCCGCCAGCGCCACCACCTCCCGGTCGGGAGCGAGGTCCAGCTCCTGCCGCACCAGCGTCTCGTAGACGCGCGCATGCTGCAGCGCCCCGGCCACGTCCCCGCCGGCGGCCAGCGAACGCATCAGGCGGGCGGCGACCTGGGCATTCATCGGGTCCTGGGCCGCCAACTTCCTGAGCCACCCCACCGCACCGCGATGGTCGCCTCGCTCGCTGCACCGGGCCGCCAGCTGCTCCAGCAGGTCGGACCATTCATGGGCCAGTCGGCTCCGCTGCTCCTCAGCCCAGCGCTCGAAGGGATCCGCCTCCGGCAGGTGGAAGCCGTCCAGGAACGGCCCGCGATAGCACTCGGCGGCGCCCTCCAGGTCCCCCGCGGCGAGGGTGTCATGGAACTCGGCGTAGTCGCTGGTGACTTGATCGGGGTTGAGGCGCAGGTCCTTGAGGCCGAGGAGTGCCTCGTCCGATCCGAGGTCCCGGCGGAGCGCGTAGAGCGCCTGGGTCAGGGCGCGACGGCCGCGTTCCTCATCGGCGTCGGGCCAGAGGTAGGCGATCAGGGCGTCGCGCGTTGCGCCACGATCCCCCGCCACGGCCAGAAGGGCGAGGAGGGCCAGCCGGCGGGGCTGGGCCGCCGCCCCGCTGAGCGGGCGACCCTCACCCGTCACGAACAGCCCGCCTAAGACGTTGATCCTGAGCACGTTATGGCAGGTGACTTCCGGGTGACATCGGGGCGACGAGGGCCGGAGATCGGCGTGAGTTGCGGTTCTATACTAGGCGTCGTTCACCCGGCCGGCAACCGATTCCGGCCCGCGCCTTCGGGCAACGCCAGGAATTGTCGGGCGGTCCAGGGCAACGACGCATTACCCCCTGATGTGGAAGGAGTCACCGATGCGGTTCCCGCTGCTGTGCTCGATCGCCGGGCTGACCCTGTTGGCACCCGGACTGGCCCCGACCTGGGAGGCGACCCACCGGGCCACCGTCTCCGGCGCGATGACCGCCACCCTCACCGGGTCGGCCGTCTTTGGGCCGGTGCGCCAGAACCGCTCGGCACTGGGAGCCAGCTTCTCCCTCGAGCTGGGAACGCAGTCGGAGCGGGGAGCGGTGGTCTTCAGCCGGGTGAACGGCGAGCGGCCGGGGGTGGGGACCTACCGGATCACCCCGCTGGGTCCGGGGGCGGAGGGGCCGAACGACTTTCACGCGGTGGTCTCGCTCGGCTCGGTGGAGCTGCCGGTGGGTGTGTTCCATGGCATGAGCGGCAGCGTGACGATCACGCAGTCGAGTGACGATCGGATCGTGGGCCGGTACGAGCTCAAGGCCACCGGCTTCCTGGCCAGCGATCCGGACGTTGAGGACCGGGAGATCACCGTCCGGGGCGGCTTCAGCGCGGACCGCGCGGAGGCGCCGTCCCTGTTCGAGGCGACGATCAGCGGCGCCGCTCCCACGGTGGCGCGGGGCGCGGCGGAGTTCGGTGAGGCGGGGCCGGAGGCGGAGCGCTCCTTCTCCCTCACCCTGGGCGCCTACGCGGAGCAGGGCGCGATCGTGCTGACCCGGAACGGCGCCGGGCGGCCGGGTGTCGGGATCTACCGGGTGACGCCCTCGGTGACGCGGATGGGAGAGTTCCACGGCCTGGTGGTCACCGGATCGCCGAGCCATCCGACGGGGGTGTTCCGGGTGGAGCGCGGCACGATGAGCGTGACGGCCAGCTCGGCGGAGCGGATCAGCGGCACCTTCGAGTTCCAGGCGACGGGGTTCCTCGCGGCCGACCCGGCGCGGGAGGACCGGCGGGTGACGGTAAGCGGCAGTTTCACGGCAACCCCGGGCGGACAGGTCACCGCCCTGACCCTTAACTGAACGGAGCAGTGATGCCGGTGCGTGACGCGATCCAGAGCCTGAGGGCGTGGTACCACGCCCTCCGCTCCCTGGACCGGATCCTCGCGGCGCAGGAGCGGGCCGCGATCAACTCGATGGCGGTGGCGCGGCCGCATGCGCGGCCGCGGCCATCCCTGTCCCCCACCCTGCACGGCCTGCCGGTCGTTTCGCGGGCGCGGCACTAGGCGGAGACCATGACGGACGAAGGACTGCGCCTGCTGCAGCGGAGCTGGCGGACGCTGGACCCCGCGGAAGTGGCGGCGCGGTGGCGGGCTCGCCTCGGGCCACTCGATCCGGAGCTGGCGGCGCGCGCCGAGGCGGTGCCGCCGGCGGCGCTGGTCGCGGTGCTGCAGGCGCTGCTCAACGCCGTGGACGATCCGGAGCGGCTGGTCGAGCTCGCCGCGGAGTGGGGCAGGCACCCGGCGGCCCTGGAGCTCCGCTCCCGGCACCACGTGCTGCTGGGCGACGCGCTGCGGGAGAGCCTGCGCGAGTTGCTCGGCCCGGCGTGGAATCCGGCGCTGCAGGCGGCCTGGCTGGAGGCGGCGATCCTGGTGTCGTCGGTGATGCGGCGTTCGGCCCTCCGCGCGTCGGGGGAGTGGCCCCGTCCGGCGGCGCCGGTGGAACGGGACTAGGCGATGGCGCGGCAACTGGACGAGATCGTGACCGAGCTGGAACAGGCCCGGCACCAGGCGGGCGCGCTGCTGGCGACGACGCCCGAGGCGGCGTTCACGCGCCGCCCGGCGCCGGGGCACTGGTCGGTGGCGGAGTGTCTCGATCACCTGAACCTGACGACGCTGATCTTCCTGCCGCTCCTCGACGCGGCCCTCGCGGAGGCCCGTCAGCTCCCGCCGGCGGGGGCGCGACGGTTCCGGCGCGACTTCACCGGCTGGCTCCTCTGCACGATGTCGGAGCCGCCCATCCGGCACCGGGTGGCCACGACCGCGCTCTTCACCCCGGCGCAGGTCGGCAGCCGGGACGAGGTCCACGCCGCGTACCAGCGGCTGCAGGAGGAGCTGATCGAGCGGGTGCGGCGGTCGGACGGGCTGGCGCTGGACCGGGTGACGATCATCTCCCCGTTCAATGCGCGAATCCGCTATCACGCCTATTCCTGCTTCCGGGTGCTCGCAGCGCACCAGCGGCGGCATCTCTGGCAGGCGGAGCAGGTGCAGCGGAGGCTGCGCACGGCCTAGCGCGTCCCCTTGCCCGCCCCGCCGGGATCGGCGATCATCGGGGACCCTGACCGGACTCGCCATGCGTCGCCTCGTGTTGCTCGCCCTTGCCGCCTTCGCCCCCGGCGCCCTGGTTGCCCAGGGCTCCGCCCCCCGCCGGATCGCGATCGAAGACCTGCACCGCTTCCGGGATGTCAGCGACCCGCAGCTCTCGCCCGAGGGCAACTGGGTGGCGTACACGGTGAGCGTCGCGGATCTGGGGGAGGACGGCACCGCCAGCGACCTGTGGATGACGAGCTGGGACGGCCGCGCCACGCTCCGGCTCACCACCACGCCCTCCGCCAGCGAGCACACCCCGCGGTGGAGCCCCGACGGCCGCTACCTCGCCTTCCTGTCCGGCCGTGGCAACGAGGACGGGGTGGATCAGCTCTGGCTGCTGCCTCGCGCGGGCGGCGAGGCCGAACAGGTCACCCATCACCGGACCGGCGTCGCGGACTTCTCCTGGTCCCCGGCGGGGGACCGGCTGGCGCTGGTGATCGAGGATGGGGACTCCGTTGAGGTGCACGGGGTGTTCCCGCCGAAGCTGGATGACGCCGGCGCCGACCCCGGGATGGCGGACGCGGGGCCGCAGGCCCCGCGCGACAGCGCCAGCCGCAAGACCGCGCCACCGATCGTTATCGACCGGTACTACTTCAAGGAGGACTACGTCGGGTACGTGCGGCGGAAGCGGTCCCACCTCTACTTGCTGGAGCTGGCCAGCCGCTCCGTGGAGCAGATCACCTTCGGCGAATTCGACGAGTACCTCCCGGCCTGGTCGCCGGACGGCCGGTACCTGTCCTTCACCAGCAAGCGCTCCGGAGATGACCCTGACCGGGGCAACAACTTCGACATCTGGATCATGCCGGCGTCGAAGGGAGTCGTGCCGCGCCAGGTGACGACCTTCGCCGGTCCCGACGGCGCCGCCGACTGGGAGGGCCCGGCGGTGTGGAGTCCCGACGCGCGGACCATCGCCTACCTCCAGGGTGGGGCTGACTCTCTGATCTACTACGCCGGTCCGCGGCTGGCGCTCACCCCGTGGGGCGGCACCGGACGGCCCACCGTGCTCACCGAGCAGCTCGACCGCCACGTGACCCAGCCCACCTGGTCCCCCGATGGCCGCCAGCTCTACTTCCTGCTCGAGGACGACCGCTCGCGGTACCTGGCGCGGATGCCGGCCGCGGGCGGTGCCATCGAGCGGCTCGCCGGGGAGGGCGGTGTCGTCCACAGCTACAGCGTGAGCCGCGATGGGAGGATCGCCTACCTCCTGGACACGCCGGCGCGGCCCTCCGAGGTCTATGTGCTGGGACCGGAAGGGCCGCGGATGCTTTCGCGGCAGAACGACAGCCTCCTGGCGATGCTGCGGCTGGCCCCGGTCGAGGACATCAGCGTGAAGAGCCCGGACGGCACCACGGTCAACGGCTTCCTGATCCGGCCGCTCGACTACGCCGCCGGGACCCGCTACCCGACGGTGCTCACCATCCATGGCGGGCCGGTGAGCCAGTTCCAGCGCGAGTTCGATTTCTACTGGCAACTGCTCGCCGCCGAGGGGTACGCGGTGGTGGCGATGAACCCGCGCGGAAGTTCGGGGCGGGGGGAGAAGTATTCACTCGCCATCTGGGCCGACTGGGGCAACAAGGACGCGAAGGACGTGATCGCGGGAGTGGACCACGCGATCCGGATCGGGGTGGCGGATCCGCAGCGACTCGGCGTGGGCGGATGGAGCTACGGCGGCATCCTGACCAACTACGTCATCAGCCAGGACCAGCGGTTCAAGGCGGCGGTGAGCGGCGCGAGCATCTCCAACATCCTCGCGGGGTATGGCACCGACATGTACGTCCGGGAGTACGAGTCCGAACTCGGGCCGCCGTGGAAGAACACCCAGAACTGGCTGCGGCTGTCGTCCCCGTTCCTCAAGGCGGACCGGATCCGGACCCCGACGCTGTTCCTCTGCGGCGAAAAGGACTTCAATGTCCCGCTGCTCAACTCGGAGCAGATGTACCAGGCGCTCCGGAGCCTCAGCGTCCCGACCAGGCTGGTCATCTACCCGGGGCAATTCCACGGCATCGACAAGCCGAGCTACCAGCGGCACCGCTACGAGCAGTATCTCGCCTGGTACGCGGAGTACCTGCGGACGCAATAGGGGCGGAGCCGGAGCCCCGCCCCTCGAGCATGTGCCGTGAACCGGCGGGCGGCTGTCGGGCCGCCAATGGGTGAGCGCTGCCATGCCTTGGCATGCGTTCGCTCAGGTCCCCCGGGATGGAGCTGGCTGCCTTCCATCCCTCATGGGTAGCGCGGAGTCCTGCGGGCGGTGTCCATAGCGGGGCGTCCGTGACGGGATATCTTCCCCGACGGTGGGCCCCATCGTCCCTCGTTTCCTTCGGTGGGCAGCTCCACGATAGGGCGTGTCCCGCCGCTGTCAACGGGAAATTTCTGCCCCTGCAGCCTGCCGCACTCAGAACCGGGCAACCTTTTCATGATTCGTTCCGCCGTCCCCGTCCTCGGCAAGGTGGGCCTCCCCGCGCCGGTGGCCGAGCTGGCGCGCCGCCCGTGGGATGCCATCGTGGTCGGCGCTGGCCACAATGGCCTGACCTGCGCCTTCTACCTGGCGCGCGCGGGGCGCAGGGTGCTGGTGCTCGAGTCCCGGGAGCGGATTGGCGGGGCCTGCACCCTGGAGGAAACCTGGCCCGGCTACCGGGTCTCCCCCTGTGCCTACGTGGTGGGCCTGCTGCACCACCGGGTCATCGAGGAAATGCGACTGCCGGCCCGCGGATACCGGTGGACCCCGGCGAGCGGCGGCTACTTCGTGCCCTTCGAGGACGGCACGAGCCTCCAGCTCTGGGATGACGAGGCGAAGGCGGAGGCGGAGCTGCGGCGCTTCGCGCCGCAGGACGTGAAGGGCCGGCACGAGATGCACCGCCTGATGAAGAAGATCGTGTACGCCCTCCGGCCCCTCGATGACTCCGACACCTGGCTGCACCGGGCTCCCGCACGGGAAGGGGTTGAGGCCCGGCTGGGGCACGACCGGGACGCCATCGGGCTCCTCTTCGAGTGGTCCATGGCGGAACTGATGGACCGCTACCTCAGCGATCCCCGAATGCAGATGGCCTACATGGGCCAGGGCGTCGTGGGGAGTGCCGCGAGCCCGTATGATCCCGGCACCGCCTCCCTCTACTATCACCACTTCCAGGGCCGGCTTGATGACGGGGAGCCCGGAGGGTGGGGCTACGTGCAAGGCGGGATGGGGATGGTGAGCTTCCTGATGCACGACGCGGCGGTGGAGGCGGGCGCGGTGGTGGCGGCAGGGCTGCCGGTGGCGCGCATCGTCCCCGGCGAGGGCGTGGAGCTGGCGGGCGGGGACCGGATCAACGCCCCCGTGGTGATCAGCAACGCCGACCCGGTCGCGACACTCCGGCTTCTGGGGCCCGGTGCCGACGCCACCTGGCGGGCCCGGGTGGAGGCGGTGCCGATGAAGAGCGCCACGGTCAAGTTCAACGCCGCG
Source organism: uncultured Gemmatimonadaceae bacterium (assembly GCA_964585655.1). Classification (GTDB taxonomy): domain Bacteria; phylum Gemmatimonadota; class Gemmatimonadetes; order Gemmatimonadales; family GWC2-71-9; genus JADJOM01. The sequence continues at coordinate 55,985 of CAZPER010000011.1, forward strand.
CTCGCGGAACTGCCCAACTTCACGGCGCGCCCCGGTACCCGGATGCCGCACCACACCGCGACAATCAACACCCCGCTCACCCACGCGGAATGGCAGGCGGGGCATGCCGCGGCCATGGCGGGGCGGCTGCCGCCGCGGGTCTGGACCGAGATCTACCTGCAGACCGCCTACGACCCGAGCGTGGCACCGGAAGGGAAGCACCTGATGAGCGTCTTCTCGCAGTATGTGCCGCACACCTTTGCTTCGGGTACCTGGGACGATCATCGCGCGGCGGCGGGGAAGGTCGTGCTGGACTCGATCGGCCGCTTCTGCAGCAACCTCCCCGACGCCGTCATCGCGAGCGAGACCCTGGGCCCGCCGGACGTGGAGCAGCGACTCGGCCTCACGGGGGGGCAGATCTTCCAGGGGGAGTGCCTGCCGCCCTACATGTGGCGCAACCGGCTGGAGTACCGGACCCCGATGCCAGGGGTCTACCTCTGCGGCGCCTGCACCTGGCCGGGGGGAAGCGTGATCGGCATCAACGGCCGGAACGCGGCGTACGAGGTGATGGGGATGCTGGGCGATTAGGCGATTAGGCGATTAGGCGGTTGGGCGATTGGGCGATTGGGCGATTGGGCGATTGGGCGATTGGGCGATTGGGCGGTTCGAGGGGTAACGCCGCGACCGGGCGCGGTGGGCCCGGAGTGCGCGTCAGTGAGCGGCCGCGTTGATTGCGCCCTCGCCCGGAGCGCGAACTGCAGGGCGCGGAGGGCCCGCTGCGCACGGGAACGGCTCGGCGGCTCGGCGGCTCGTACAAGGGATCGGAAATGCTAGCAACTCTAATGCTGCTCGCGCTGACCGTGGCCGGGGAGCCCCAGCCGACAAGCCGACAAGCGGCCGAGCCGCCGGACTCCACCACCGTCATCCTCCTCGGCACCGGCATGCCCTTTCCCGACGACAAGGCGCAGGGGCCGGCCACGGCGGTCGTGGTGGGGAGGCGGATCTTCCTGTTCGATGCCGGACCCGGCGTCATGCGACAGATGACCGCGGCGGGGCTCCCGGTGCGCGGCGGGACGATCACCCGGGTGTTCCTCACCCACCTGCACAGCGACCACACCCTCGGGCTGCCGGACATCATCTTTACCAGCTGGGTCATGGGCCGGCGCCTCCCGCTTGGCATCGTGGGGCCGGCGGGCACCCAGGCCATGACCGATCACCTGCTCGCGGCGTGGAGCGAGGACATCGCGGTGCGCACCGAGGGACTGGAGCATGCCGCCCCCGGCGGACAGCGGGTGTCGGTGCGCGAGGTCAGCGGCGGAGCGACGGTGTACGATTCCGCCGGGGTCACGATCACCGCGATCCCGGTGCCGCATGGCAACTGGAAGCAGGCGTTCGCGTACCGGATCGACGGGCCGGGGAAGACAGTGCTCATCTCCGGCGACACCCGGCCCAGTCCTGCGCTAGAAGCCGCGGCCCGAGGCGTGGACGTGCTGATTCACGAGGTGTATCCGGAAGTGCGGCTCAAGCCGGAGGAGCGACCCGGCGGCGATGCCTGGCCGCGGTACATGCGCTCGTTTCACACCTCTGACCGGGAGCTGGGGGCGATCGCCGCCCGGGCCCGGCCCCGGCTGCTGGTGCTCTATCACATCGTCCGCATGGGCGGCACCGACCAGGAGCTGCTCGCCGGGGTCAGGGCCGGTGGCTTCTCCGGACGCACCGTCGTCGGGCAGGACCTCAACCGCTTCTAGGGCACCATGAACCCATTTCACCTGACGCTGGCGCAGGCGCTCTCCCGGATGCCCGGCCCCTATGGGGACCACTACGCTGTGCTGCTGGAGCACGGCACCCTGGAGGTCGGGCTCTACGCCCCGAAGACCAGCGACCCGCAGACGCCCCACACCAGGGACGAGCTCTACGTGGTGATGCGCGGCAGCGGCTGGTTCCGGAACGGGCCGGACCGGGTGGCATTCGGGCCGGGCGACGTGCTCTTCGTGCCGGCGCACCGCGAGCACCGCTTCGAGTCCTTCACCGACGACCTGGCGGTCTGGGTCTTCTTCTACGGTCCGCAGGGCGGCGAGGTGGGCCAGGGGCTCAAGCCGCGGTGAGACGGCCGGGGTCAGTCCGTGCGCCCCGCCTTGCCCCCCCGGCATGGGAACGGTAACCTCTGCCATGACCATGGAGCCGACGCTCGAGCGCAGCCACTACCTCTCGCCTGACAGATACGCCCGGGAGAAGGAACAGCTCTTTGCCCGGGAGTGGATGTGCGTGGGCCGGGAGGAAGAGGTGCCCGAGCCGGGGGACTACCTGTTGCTGGAGCTGGCGGGGGAGCGGCTGCTGCTGGTCCGCGGCCGGGACGGCGCCCTGCACGCCCACTACAACGTCTGCCGCCACCGCGGTTCCGAACTGGTCCTGGGCGTGGACCCGAAGGGTCACGGGGGAGAGGCTGGGGCGGGCGGCGCGGCCGGGGTCCGGCCCAGCGGCCACTTCAGCTCCGGCATCAAGTGCCCGTACCACGCCTGGACCTATCAGCTGGACGGAGCCCTCCGTACTGCGCCGTTTCTCGAGGACGGCGACGGATTCTGCCGGGAGGACCTGCCCCTCTTCGGGGCGGCGGTCGAGCGCTGGGGCGGGTTCGTCTTCCTCCGGCTCGACGGCACGACGGGGCCGTCGCTGCTCTCCCAACTGGGCGGCGCGGTGGAGCGGGTGAAGCGCTACCCACTGGCCGAGCTCCGCACCGCGCGGCGCATCGTGTACGCCGTGGCCGCCAACTGGAAGGTGATCCTCGAGAACTACAACGAGTGCTATCACTGCGGGCCGGTGCATCCGGAGCTCTGCCGGGTGGTGCCGGCGTTCAAGCAGAAGGGGGGCGCCGACCTCGACTGGGACCGGGGCGTTCCCCACCGCGAGGGGGCGTGGACCTTCACCATGTCCGGCACCACCAGCCGCCGCCCCTTTGCCGGCCTCAACGAGGACGAACTGACTCGGCACAAGGGAGAGCTGCTCTATCCCAACTTCATGCTCTCGCTGGCGGCGGAGCACGCCGCCGCCTTCACCCTCTGGCCCCACGGGCCGGGGGAGACCACCGTCATCTGCGACTTCCTGTTCCATCCCGAGGAGATGGCCCGCCCCGGCTTCGACCCGATGGACGCGGTCGAGTTCTGGGACATCACCAACCGGCAGGACTGGGTCATCTGCGAGAGCGTCCAGCGCGGCATGGCGAGCCGCGTCTTCACCCGCGGCTTCTACGCCCCGATGGAGAGCCTGAGCCTCGATATCCGTCGCTACATCAGTGACCGCCTGCCGTCCTCCGACACCTAGCGCCCAGTCCCTCACCCCAACCCCCCTCCCCCCATGGCCACCCGATCCCGCGGCAAGAAGGCGGCGAAGCCCGCCAAGCGGCGCCCCCGCGCCGACGTCCTGACCCGGTTCTCCTCCTCCAACCAGCCCAAGCGCTACGGCGGCGCGGCTGGCCGGAAGGGAAGCAAGAACCTGCAGGCCAAGCTGACCGAGGCGGATGTCCGCCAGGCCCGGGCCCGGTACCGGAAGGGCACCCTGATCAAGACCCTGGCGCGCGCCTACCGGGTGAACGCCTCCACCATGTCACTCGCGGTCCGTGGCATCACCTTCCGGCACGTCAGGTAACGCACCTCATGCTCTCGACCCGTACCCACCGCGCCCTCTCCCTCGAGGGCGCGCGGCAGCTGGCGGACGCCGCCCTGGCGGAGGCCCGCAGGCGCAACGGCACCGTGGCCGCCGCGGTCGTGGATCCTGACGGTGGCCTCATCCTGTTCCAGTGCATGGACGGCACCCAGCCCGCCAGCCAGGACATCGCCATCCTGAAGGCCCGCACCGCGGCCCGGATGCGGCGGCCCACGAAGACCCTGGAGGACAGCGCCGCCGCCGGCCGCCCCGGCTTCCTCTCCCTGCCCGGGATGCTGCTCCTCGAGGGGGGCGTGCTGGTCCGGGTGGAGGGGGAGCTGGTCGGCGCGCTCGGCATCAGCGGGATGACCTCGGCGGAGGATGGCGTCATTGCGGCGGCGGCACTGGCCGCCGTCGGAGCGACCGGCTGAATGGCGACCCAGCTTGCCACCCTGGCTGGCGGCTGCTTCTGGTGCCTCGAAGCGGCCTTCCAGCAGCTCAAGGGCGTGGAGTCGGTGCAGTCCGGCTACGCCGGGGGCGAGAGCCCCAATCCGACGTATCGCGCCGTCTGCGAGGGGGACACCGGCCACGCCGAGGTGGTCCAGATCGCCTTTGACCCGGCGGTGATCAGCTACCGGGACCTGCTCACCGTGTTCTTCACCATTCACGACCCCACCACCCTCAACCGGCAGGGCGCCGATGAGGGCACCCAGTACCGCTCCGCCATCTTCTTCCACGACGCCGAGCAGGAGCACACCGCGCGCGCCGTGATCGCGGAGCTTGCTGCCCAGCGGATGTTCGACGATCCGATCGTCACCGAGGTGGTGCCGCTCGACGTCTTCTACCCCGCCGAGCCGTACCACAAGGACTATTTCCGCCGCAATCCGTTCCAGCCGTACTGCATCGGCGTGGTGGCCCCGAAGGTGGCCAAGGTGCGCAGCAAGTTCATGCAGCTTCTGCGCAAGGAGGAGTCGTCGTGAGGCGGGCCGCGGCCCTCGCGCTGCTGCTCCCGCTCGCCGCTGCCCCGCTGGCCGCGCAGCAGCCACCCCGCTTCGCGTCGCGGGTGGACGCGTACGTGCGGGAAGAGATGGCTCGGCAGGGGCTGGTGGGGCTTTCGGTGGCGGTGATGCGGGAGGGGAAGATCGTACTCGAACGGGGGTACGGCTTCGCCAACCTGGAGCACCAGGTGCCGGCTACGCCCGCCACGGTCTATCAGTCCGGGTCGCTGGGCAAGCAGTTCACGGCGGCGGGGATCATGCTCTTGGTGCAGGACGGGAAGCTCCGGCTCGAGGACAGCGTGCCGCGGTTCTTCCCTGAGGCACCGGCGGCGTGGAACGCCGTGACGGTGCGGCACCTCCTGACCCACACCTCCGGCGCGGGGGACTACCCCGACGACTTCGACTACCGCCACGACTACACCGAGGCGGAGATGCGGGCGCTGGTGCTCTCCCGGCCGTTCAGCTTCGCGCCCGGCAGCGACTGGCAGTACAGCAACATGGGCTACGTCCTGCTCGGCCTCATCATCCGGGAGGTCACCGGGGAGTTCTACGGCGATTTCCTCCAGGCCCGGATCTTCCGCCCGCTGGGCATGACCACCACCCGCATCATCACCGAGGCGGATCTCGTCCCCAACCGCGCCGCGGGGTACCGGCGGGTGGAGGGAGCCCTCAAGAACCAGGAGTGGGTGTCACCGGTCGTGAACACCACCGCCGACGGTTCACTGTACCTGACGGTGCGGGACCTGGCCCGGTGGGACGCGGCGCTCTACGGCACTGCCCTGCTTTCCGCGGAAAGCCTGGCCGCGATCCGGGCGCCGGTCCGGCTCGTGGACGGCAGCACCCGCCCCTATGGCTTTGGCTGGCGGGTGGGGGTGGCCAACGGCCACGCCATCATGGCGCATGGCGGCTCGTGGCAGGGCTTCCGGACGGCGATCGTGCGCTACCCCGACGACCGGCTCACGGTCGCGGTGCTGGCCAACATGGCCGGCGCGGAACCGGGGACGATCGCCCAGGGGATCGCGGCGCTGTGGGACCCGGCGCTGGTGGCGATGGCCGAGTAGGGGCGAGGCTGCGCCTCGCTCCTCGCGGCCGGATGCTTTCCTCGAGGTAATGACGAAGGGTGGGCCCCCAACGGGAGCCCACCCTTTGCCGTGCTACCGCCCTACCGCCCCGCTAGTACCCCGGATTCTGGGTCACGTTGGGCGCCACCTGGATCTCCGACTGCGGGATCGGGAAGAGCACCCGGAAGGCGGGGATGCCGAGCACGGTCACGGCCTGGCCGCTGCGCGCCAGGTCGGGGTAGCGATCGCCTTCCTCGGCGAACTCCAGCCGGCGCTGGGTATCGATCCGGGCCAGGATCTGGGCCTGGGTCGTGATGTCCACCCCCACGGTATCGGTGTCGAGGCCGGCCCGGGCCAGGATCTGGTTGTAGTTGGCCACGGCGCTGTCCAGCTGGTTCTGCTGGGCAAACGCCCCCGCCTTGATGAGCAGCACTTCGGCGAAGCGGAGGATGTGGAATTCCTCATCACCATTGGGGCCGGGGAACTTGGTGCCGTACGAGCCGCCCCCCTGCGTCCCTTCGACGTACCCGCCGCCCGAGGGATCGGGCGCGATGTTCCAGGTAAGCCGGGTATCGGTGGAGAGGGTGTCGTAGGCATCGATCAGCGACTGGGTCGGCCCCATCTCGAAACGCCCGGCCCCGGTGTTGAGCAGGTCGGAGAGCCAGTAGTACCCCAGCAGGTTGAACTGGTTCAGGGTGAACGTCAGCTTGAGGATGTCCTCGGGGGTGTCCACCGCGTCGCTGTCGAAGAGGTCGGAGTAGCTCGGCGCCAGGGTGTAGCCCAGCGCCTCCGCCTCCTGCGCCTTGGCGAGCGCGCTGGCGTAGTTCCCCTGGTAGAGGTACACCCGGGCCAGCAGCGCCTTGGCCGCGCCGAGACTGGCGTGGTTGTCGGGGTCGGTGGTGTTGGTCATCCGGGTCTCGGCCTCGGTGAGGTCCGCGATGATCTGGGTATAGACCTCGGGCACCGTGGCGCGGGCCAGGTTCGCGGCGTCGTCCGGATTGGTGATCGGCTCCAGCCGGAGCGGGACGCCCCCGTAGTACTTCACCAGGTTGTGATAGTTGAGCGCCCGGAGGAAGTACGCCTCGCCCAGGATCTGCTCCTGCTCGCCCGGCGCGAAGCCGGTGACGTTGGGCACCTTCTGGATCAGCACGTTGGTCCGCTTGATCGCCTCGTAGATGGCGTTCCACATGCCGGTCACGTCGGCGTTATCGGCGAAGAACGCGCGCTGCGCCGCCTCCTGGTAGGAGACGAACGTGCCGGTGTGGTTGGCGTTGTCGGCGTAGAGATCGCCGAAGTGGGTGAACGTGCCGCCGTAGTAGTACCCGCTCTGGAGGGCGTTGTACGCGCCGGCCAGCGCGGCGCGCGCCCCGCCCGGCGTCTTGATGACCTTGTCGTCCGAGAGCTGGTCGGGCGGGCTGGTGTCGAGCAGGTCGCCGCAGGCGCCGAGCGCGAGCGTGGCAACAAGCAGGAACGCGGAGCGCTGGAACATGCGGGCGCCTTTCAGGAACTGCGTGGTCATGGTCGGCATGGTTACCACCCCGCCTGCAGCCCGAAGGACCAGGTCCTGGCCACCGGGTAGGCGTAGAAGTCGGTCGCCAGCGAGGCGTTGGCGGTGGAGCCGTTGCTGTTCACTTCAGGGTTGTAGCCGGTGTAGTCGGTGCTGGTGAAGAGGTTTTCCGCCCGCACGTAGACCCGCGCGTGCGACAGGCGCATGCTGCTGGCGAAAGCCTCCGGCAGCTGGTACCCCAGCGTGAGGTCCTGCAGCCGCAGGTAGGAGCCGTCCTCGATCATGCGGGAGGAGATGAGCCGCGCGCCCGAGGTGCCGTCGAAGCTGGCCCGCGGCTGCTTGGTGTTGTCGCCGGGCGCCTGCCACCGGTCCAGCACTTCGATGAACTTGTTGTCGTAGTTGTACCCGCCCTCATCCGAGAAGACCCGCATCCCGTTGAAGACGTCGTTGCCCTTGCTGAACTGGAAGAACCCGGTGAGGTCGAACCGCCGGTAGCTCAGCGTGGTGGTCAGGCCGCCGGTGTAGTCCGGCCACGGGTTGCCGACGAAGGTCTTGTCCGAGGTGGTGATGCTGCCATCGCCATCCACATCCTTGTAGATCGCATCGCCGGTGGTCGGGTCCACGCCCTGGAACTTGTAGGCGTGGAACTCGCCCAGCGGGTGTCCCACCGCCACCCGGTTGATGTCGTAGTAGCCGGTGGAGAACGGCTGGTTGTCGAACAGCTGGGTCACCCGGTTCCGGTTGAAGGACATGTTGAGGGTCGTCACCAGGCGGAAGCCGTCGGCCCGGGTGGGCTGCAGCGGCACGGCGGTGAGGACGAACTCCAGCCCCTTGTTCTGCATGCCGCCGATGTTGTCGGTGAACGAGGTGTAGCCGCTGCTCCCCGGAATCGGCCGGCTGAGGAGCAGGTCGGTGGTCCGCTTGCGGTACCAGTCGGCGGAGAGGGCCGCGCGGCCGTTCCACAGCTCCAGGTCGAACCCGAGGTTCACCTGGGTGGTCTTCTCCCAGCTCAGCCCCAGGTTGCCCAGGTTGCACGGGTAGTAGCCCGGCTCATCGCCATAGTTCGCGGTGCAGTAGGTGCCCTGGTAGGGGTAGTCGCCGATGGCCTGGTTGCCGGTCCGGCCCAGGCTGCCCCGGAGCTTGAGGTTGCTCACGGTGCGGCTGTTGGCGAGGAAGCTTTCCCGGCTCGCCACCCAGGCCACCGAGGCGCCCGGGAAGAAGCCGTAGCGATCCTCCGGGCCGAACACCGACGACCCGTCCCGCCGGAAGGAGAGGCCGAGGAGGTACTTGCCGTCCAGGGTGTAGTTGGCCCGCCCGAAGAACGACACCAGGCGATTCTCGGCGTAGGTGCCGGAGAACTGGGTGGCGTTGGTGGCGTTGTTGACCTGGTCCAGCTTCTCGTCGGTCAGGATCTCGCCGCGGATGAAGGCGTTATCGGTCCGGTTCCGCTCCACGCTCGAGCCGGCGGTGAGGGCCAGCTCGTGCCGCCCGTTCCAGCTCCGGTCGTAGTTGAGGAACCCGTCGAAGACGTAGCGCCGGCCATTCGAGTAGCCCCGCTTGGCGACGCCGCCGTACTTGGCGCCGTCGGAGCCCGGCACCAGCGGCGACTGGTACTGCTCCTCGGTCAGGTTGTAGAGGTCCACCCCGACCCGGCCGGTGGCCCGCAGCCCGCCGCCCAGGTCGTACCGCGCCTCCACGTTGCCCACCACCAGGTTGGTGAAGGCGTCGGTGGTGTTGTGCTCCGCCAGGTCCACCGCGTTCACGTAGGCCATGCCATCCGCGATGCTGGTGAACCGGCCATCCGGCTGCCGCACCGGGAAGAACGGCTCGTGCGCGATGGCGTTGCCGACCAGGCCCTCGAGGTTGTCGTCCGCCTCGACCCGCTCATTGTGCTCCCCGGAGAGCGCGAGGCCGGTGGAGATGTAGAGCTTCGGGGTGGCCTGGAAATCGAGATTGGCGCGGCCGCCGATGCGGCGGTAGCCGGAGGTGAGCACGATGCCGCGCTGGTCGAACCACGAACCCGAGACCCGGTACCGGATCCGGTCGGTGCCGCCGGCGGCCGCCAGCTCCACGCCGCTGATCGCCGCGCTCCGCATCACCTGGTCCTGCCAGTCGGTGTTGGCGCCGGTGGCGGGGAACCAGTCGTCCGGGTCGTAGCCGTCGTTGGCGGCGGCCTCCCGCATGTACTCCAGGTACTGCGGCCCGTTGAGCAAGTCGAGCCGCTTGGCGGCGCTCTGGGTGCCGTAATAGGTGTTGACGGTGACCGTCCCCCGCCCCTCCTGGCCCCGCTTGGTGGTGATCAGGACCACGCCATTCGACCCGCGGGAGCCGTAGATCGAGGCCGCCGCCGCGTCCTTGAGCACGTCGATCGACGCGATGTCATCGGCGCTCAGCCCGGTGATGGCCCGGATCCCCTGCCCGCCCAGCCCGAGCTGCGACAGGTCCTCGGAGATCACCGGCACCCCGTCCACCACGTACAGCGGCTGGTTGTTCGCCGTGATCGAGGCGGAGCCGCGCACCCGGACGCTGATGGCGTTGCCGGGGTTGCCCGCGTTCTGGATGACCTGCACGCCGGGGGCGCGCCCCTGCAGCGCGGCGTCCGCGCTGGCGTTGGCCTGCCCGCTGATCTCCTCCGCGCTCACGGTGCTCACGGCCGTGGCCAGGTTGTCGCGGGAGACCGTGCCGTAGCCGATGGCCACGACTTCTTCCAGCTCGATCGGCCGGAGCGAGAGGGTGAAGTCGAGGGTCACCTCGTCCCCCGCCGCGAGGGCAAGGCGCTTCACGCCGGGCGCGTACCCGATCATCTGCACCCGGATCGCGATGCTGCCCGGCGCGACGTCGGTCAGGGTGTACTCGCCATTCGCCCGGGTGGCGGTGCGCTTGTTGGTGCCGATGACCGACACGATGGCGCCCTCGAGCGGGCGCTGATCGGTGGAGTCTGTCACCGTGCCGCGGATGGACTGCGCCGTCGCCGGTGCCCACCCGAGCACCGCCAGCAGCAGGCCACCCAGCACGGCAGGTGTCCAACGTCGCCAGGACTGCATACCAAGCACCTCCGTGAGGGAATCAGGGACTCCTGGATCCTGCGGTTGCCGGCGCGGGGGGGAGGGTGGCCCGGCCCGTGACGGGGTCATAGCGGCTGCCCGGGGGCAGCAGGTGCAGCATGAGACCGGTGACGCCCAGCGGGCCAGCGGGCGCCGCCCGGCCAGCCCGCCGCGCATCGTACACCACCACCGCGCTCCGGCCCAGGACCCGCCACCGTCCGTCGGGGCCGACTTCGAGCGCGGTGCCTTCGTCGATGCCGGCGCCGAGCAGCGTGGGCCGCTCGAGAATCACCGCCAGCAGCCGGTTGTGCCGCTCCCGGCGGACGAAGTGCTGGTCCACGATGGTCCCGGGCAGGAACCCCAGGCCCGGCACCACCTCGATGGCACCCCGGGCAATCTCGGGGAACTCGTCCCCGTAGTAGCCGAGGCTGTCAGGGCGCCGATGGTTGCCGGTGAGCATGGAATCGCCCATGATCGCCGCGCCGGCGGAGGTCCCGCCCACCACCGCGCCCTCCAGGTACCGCCGCCGCATGGCGCGCAGCACCGGCGTGTCCTGGAGCACGCGGGCCAGCGGCACCTGGTCGCCACCGGTGAACCAGATCCCGGTGACGCCGGCGAGTCGCGCCACGGAGCCGCTGTCCATGGCCTCGGCGCGGCTCAGGTTGAGCACCACCGCCTGGGCCCCGAACTCCCGCAGCTGGACCGCCTTCTCCTCGCCGCTTTCCTCCGGCTCGGAACTCGCCATCGGCACCACCGCGATCACGGCCGTGCCCGGCCCGCCCGCCAGCTCCACGAACCGGGCGACCAGCCCGTCCGGCTGGCTCCCGCCACCCACGATCAGCAGGTGTCCGCGCCCGCGGGCCTGGGCCTCGAGTCCCGGCGCCAGCAGCAGGGCGCCGACCGCGAGGAGCCGAAGCCCGGCGGCCCGGCGCCTCACCCCCGGCCCGCGGCG